>CAYRUW010000007.1:0-278 GCA_964427465.1 uncultured Diaminobutyricimonas sp. | reverse complement strand
TCTCCGACCATGAACTCGAATGGAGCGACGGCATGCTCTATCCGCTGCTGCACCGGCTCGAGCGACTCGGCCACATCCGCGCTTCATGGGGGCGCTCGCCGGAGGGCCGTCGCCGGCGCTACTACTCGATCACCGATACCGGGCGCGCCGAGCTTGCTCACCGTAAACGCCAGTGGGAGACGGCGACGCGAACGCTCGGCGGGATCTGGGGTTCGAGCATGGCCGCACCCAGGACGGCGCGAGCATGACCGGCGGCGCGATGGACGCGCACATCGCGA
>CAYRUW010000006.1:22847-23187 GCA_964427465.1 uncultured Diaminobutyricimonas sp. | reverse complement strand
CTGCGGCCAGCGTTCGTGCAGCATCGACAGCGCCAGGTAGTCCGGCCGGAAGTCGTGGCCCCACTGCGACACGCAATGCGCCTCGTCGATCGCGAACAGCGCGACTCGCGCACGGTCGAACAGCGCCGCCGTCGCCTCCGACTTCAAGCGTTCCGGCGCGAGATAGAGCAGGTCCAGCTCGCCGGCGAGCAACGCCGACTCGACTTCGGCGCGCTCGGCGCTCGTCTGGGTCGAGTTCAGGAACGCCGCGCGAACCCCCATGACCGCGAGCGCTTGCACCTGATCGTGCATGAGGGCGATGAGCGGAGAGACGACCACGCCGCAGCCGTCGCGCACGAGC
>CAYRUW010000006.1:0-22837 GCA_964427465.1 uncultured Diaminobutyricimonas sp. | reverse complement strand
ATCTGGTAGCACAACGACTTGCCGCCGCCGGTGGGCATGAGCACGAGTGCATCGCCACCGCCGATCACGTGGTCGATGATCTGCCCCTGTTCGCCCCGGAACCGCTCGTACCCGAAGGTCGACTCGAGAACGGAAAGGGCAGAGGTCACGGCGCGATTGTAGGTGGCGGCACCGACGGCGGTGCCCAATCGGAGCCGTCCGTGGAAGATCGCGGGCCGAACATGCGCTTGTGCGAACGGACCACGAATACGGCGTAGAGCGGCATGAGCACGAGGGTCGCGAGTAGCGACCACGGGGTGCCGTCAGTCGAGGTGAGTCCAGTGAAGCCGAGCGCGGAGACCGCGAAGATCGCGGCGTTGTTGATCGTGTGCACGACGATCGCTGCTTCCAGCCCACCTGTGGCGATCACGACCCACGCGGTCACGAGACCGAACACGAGCACCTCGAGCAGTCCCCAAAGGTTGTAGAGGTGCCCGAGCATGAACGGCACCGCGGACGCGACGATCGCGACGAACGGGAACCGCACCCATCCGCCCACGGCCTGAAGCAGGAAACCGCGGAACACGTACTCCTCGGCGGCAGCCTGCAAGGGCACGAGCAGCACGATCACCACGAGGCTCGCCGCATATGTGCCCGGCGGCACGGTAGGCACGCCGAGATCGTCACCGGTGAAGATCGGAACGACCACGAATCCGAACAGCAGGCCCACGCCGACATACGCGATCGCGGGGACGGCGGAGACCAGCAGCCAGCGCCAACGCAAGCGCCCCGCCACCGAGGAGAGCGCACCGATCGGCGACAACCTCATGGTCAGGCGCGCGAGCACTAGTGCCGGCAGCAGCACCGCGATGCTCGCGAGCAGGGTGCCGAGCACGATCGGCGAGGTGATCGGCTGGCTCGGATCGGCCAGGCCCACGAGCAGATCCAGTCCCGGCCCGATGCCGAGCGTCGCGATCGCGACCACTGCGGATGCCGCGCCAACCGCGATGGACAGCACGACGAAATAGACGAAGCCGATCCCCGCTACGGCAAGGGGCTTCCACCATCGATAGTCGGGGTCGAGCCGGCCGATGCGGTGATATCGCCGATCCGGCGTCTGCAGTGTCGTCCCAGTCATTCGCGTCAGATCTGCCAGTTGAATGCACTCGAGTAGTCGTGATCTTGCGGTCTCACCTTGGCGGGCACGCCGACCAGCAGCGACTTCGGCGGTGCGCTCTTGTTCACCACCGCTCCCGCGCCGATGACGCTGTCCGCTCCGATGGTGACCGCTCCCAGGATCGTGGCACCGGCGCCCACGACCACGCGATCGCCGAGCGTCGGATGCCGCTGCTCGCGTCTCGATGTGGTGCCGCCGAGAGTCACCCCGTGGTACAGCAGCACATCGTCGCCGATCACCGCGGTCTCGCCGATGACGACACCCATGCCGTGGTCGATGAACAAGCGCCGGCCGATCTGCGCGGCCGGGTGGATCTCGATGCCCGTGAGGAACCGGGTGAATTGCGAGACGACCCTGGCGAGCAGCTTGAGGCGAGCCCGCCAGAGCCGGTGCGCGAAGCGGTATGCCCAGACCGCATGCAGTCCGGAGTAGGTCAGCCAGACTTCGAACGCGCTGCGCGCGGCAGGATCACGACGTCGCGCGCAAGCGATGTCCTCGCGAACGCCCAAGGTCTAATCCACGAGGTCCTCGAAAAGCACGGTCGACAGGTAGCGCTCCCCGTAGCTGGCGAGGATGACGACGATCATCTTGCCTTCGTTCTCGGGTCGCTTTGCCAGTTCCACGGCAGCGTGAACCGTCGCGCCGGAGGAGATTCCGGCGAGGATGCCCTCCTCCTTCGCCAGCCGCCGTGCCATGGCGAGCGACTGATCGATGTTCACGTCGAGAACCTCGTCGTACACCTCGCGGTCCAGGATCGCGGGTACGAAGTTCGCGCCGAGTCCCTGGATCTTGTGCGGACCGGGCTGGCCGCCGGTCAGGATCGGCGACTCGGCCGGCTCGACGGCCACGACCGTGAGCCCCGGCTTGCGCTCCTTCAAGTAGTTGCCTGCCCCGCTGATGGTTCCGCCCGTGCCGATGCCCGAGACGAACACGTCGACACCGCCGTCGGTGTCCTCCCACACCTCGGGGCCCGTGGTCGCCCGGTGGATCGCGACGTTCGCCTCGTTCTCGAACTGGCGCGCGAGCACTGCACCGGGGGTGTTCGCGACGATCTGTTCGGCCTTCTCGACGGCGCCGCGCATCCCTTCGCTACCGGGGGTGAGCACGAGCTCGGCGCCATAGGCGCGCAGCAGCATCTTGCGCTCTTTGCTCATCGTCTCGGGCATGCTCAGGATGACCTTGTAGCCGCGAGCGGCACCGACCATGGCTAGTGCGATCCCGGTGTTTCCGCTGGTCCCCTCGACGATCGTGCCACCGGCCTTGAGTTCGCCGGACTTCTCGGCGGCGTCGACGATGGCGACACCGATGCGGTCTTTGACGCTGGCGGAGGGGTTGTAGAACTCGAGCTTTGCGAGCACCGTCGCAGCCGCGCCGTCGGTGACCCGGTTCAGCTTGACCAACGGGGTGCGGCCGAAGGCCTCGGTGATCGATGAGTGGATGCGTGCCATTGAGATGCTTTCGACGTTGAACTCGGACCTTGAACAGCCTAGGTGCTCCACGGCGAGGTGCTGTACGTATTACGCCAAGGCACAAGGTGCCGAAGCGGCCGCCGCTGAGTGTCAGGTCGCGGCGAGCGCGGCGATCGTCTCGTCGCCGGGGGCCGCCTCAGTCCAGGTCGCCTCGATCTCGGCCCGGCCGAGAAGTTCGGCCATCCGCCGCCGTCGGTTCCGGTTCACGAGGGTGACTACGGTGCCGCTCCGGCCGGCACGCCCGGTGCGACCTGCCCGGTGCAGGTACGTCTTGTACTCGTCGGGCGCGTCGGCCTGGACGACGAGCGAGATGTCGTCGACGTGGATGCCGCGCGCTGCTACGTCGGTGGCCACGAGCACTCGCACCCGTCCGCTCGTGAGTCGTTCGAGGTTGCGGGTGCGCTTGGCCTGGTTGAGATCGCCGTGCAGGCTCACGGCGGGGATGCCGGCGTCGTCGAGGTCGTCGGCGAGCTGTTCGGCGAACGCGCGAGTCCGGGCGAACACGAGTGTTTTGCCCGGCCCGGCGGCAAGCTGCTCGAGGATCGCACGCTTGTCGCGCTGGTCGATGAGCAGCACCCGATGGTCGAGACCCGACGATATCTGGTCTTCACCGGCGACTTCGTGCACGCTCGGCGAGTCGAGGAACTCGCCAACCAGGGCGGCGACTGCGGTGTCGAGTGTCGCCGAGAACAACAGTCGCTGACCGCTCGGTGCGGTACGGCGCAGGATGCGCTGCACCGGCTCGAGGAATCCCAAGTCGCACATGTGGTCGGCTTCGTCGAGCACGCTCACGACGACTTCGCCGAGGTCCAGTCGGCCCTGTTCGATCAGATCCTCGATGCGGCCCGGCGTGCCGATGACGATGTCGACACCGCGCTGCAGGGCACCCACCTGACGGGCCTGCGGCACGCCTCCGTAGATCTGGGTGGTGAACAGGCCGACACTGCGCGCGATCGGCTGCACCGTGCGGTCGATCTGCAGCGCGAGCTCGCGGGTTGGCGCGAGGATCAGGGCGCGGGGAGCGCGGCCGGGACGGCGCTTCGTACCGGCGCCGTGCCGCAACAGGCGTTCGACGAGTGGAGCACCGAAGGCGATGGTCTTTCCCGAACCGGTGCGACCGCGACCGAGCACGTCTTTGCCCGCGAGCACTTCGGGGATCGTCGCGGCCTGAATCGGGAACGGCTGGGCAGCGCCGAGCTCACCGAGCACGCGCACGATGTTCGCGCCGAGACCGAGGCTCTCGAATGTGAGGCCTTCGGTCGCGGTCGCTTCGATCGCTGCGGCTTCGAGGCGTTCGAGCACGACGTCGTCCTGCGGTTTGAACGGGGTCGCCTCCCGGGTCGGGTAGTAAGAGCTGTCGCGCACTCGCTTGCCGCGTTCGGGGAAACCGCGGCGTTGCCCACGGCTGCTGCTTGCACTCCCAGCCGTCGGGCGCTCGGAGCGGCGCGAACCAGCGGACTTCTGCCGCGGCTCCCAGTTGGGCCGGCGGTCCGCCCGCGCGGGCGACTCGGCTATCGGCTCGCGCATCGCCGGGGCAGGCCGGCCGGGTCCGCCCGATCGGCTTGCGCCCACGGCACCGTCGTGACGGGATGCGGCGCCCCGCGGCCGCCCGGGCTTGCGCCCGCGCTCGGCTCGCTCCTCGGCTGTCCACCGCTGCTTCTTCGGGGCCGCCGCTTCGTCGGAGCGGTAGCCGCGATGCTTGGGGCTCTTGCTGCCCGGCTTCTGGTAGCGACCGGCGGGCTTCGGTAAGGACGATTTCTGGGCGTGCTTGCGCCCACCAGGATTTCGAGACATGGCACTGTTCTTTGGGTTATTTAGGAATGGATAACCCGGGCGGTCTTTGGCCGGGGCCGTTCACTCAATGTGCATCGCAACCGAGCGATTGCGATTCCGGCCCGCATGACGCACAAAGAACGCGGAGAACCGCGCCGCCTTGAGCCGACGGCTAACTGTAGCTTATTGCGTGAATATTTGCAGCGCTGACCCATTCAACGCAATACAGGTTCTGATGAATCTAAACCGACGATGTCCTCGCGACTGGGATAGCCCTCCCAATCGCCTGGCGAAAGGCACGCGAGCCCACCGACGAAACTCGCGAGACGCATTCGTACGTCTAGCGGAGAGCCGTCCAATCTGGCCGCGAGGTAGCCCGCGACGTAGCCATCCCCGGCGCCCACGGTATCGACTGGATTGACATTGATCGCAGGTTCACGATGTATCTCTCCACCCGCGCCGCCCACGCTGCCGTTAGCGCCGTCCTTGATCAAGACCTCAGCGGGCCCCGAGGCATGGACCTCACGAATACGGCCTTCAACGGATGGCGAATCAGCAATTAGGGCAAGCTCGTCAACCCCGGCGAACAGTATGTCGCAAAGGGGCACGATTCGTCGCAGTACAGCCGAGGCAGCCTCACGAGTCCAAAGCCTGGACCGATAGTTCACATCAAATGAGGTAACAATGCCGAGCTCGCGCGCGGTTCGAAATGTCTGAACTACCGTGTCGTAGGTCGAGCGTGAAAGAGATGCCGTTATGCCCGTCGTGTGCACGACTCTATAGTCGCCAGTTGTGACGTCTACATGCGAGGGATTCATGCGCGTTGCCGGACTATGTCGCCGGTAATACAACACTTCCTGGCGCCCCTCGAAGCGCGCCTGTTTGAGCATGAGTCCGGTGGGGTGGCCGGAATCCCAGTCGATCACGGCGGTGACCTGCTCGGCGCGCAACTCTCGCGCGATCAGCTGCCCGACCGCGTCCAGCCCAAGTCGGCCCGCCCATGTGGTTGGAATGCCGAGGCGTGTCAGCGCAATTGCAACATTGCTCTCGGCGCCTCCCATGCTCATCACCATGTCGCGTTGCACAGCAATTGGTCCAGGTCTAGCTGTGCGAACCAAGCCCATCGTCTCCCCGAACGTCAGGACGTTACTCACTCGGGTCCCCTCTGCTGCCGAATCACGGGCTGCACTGACGATGCGAGTTCGGACGCCTGGGCGGCTCGCCTCGACAAGGATTCAAGGTCCCCGGTCTCGAAAACGTCCTGAAGCAGTGGGCCCCCGAGACCGACTAGATGCGCGCCGGCCGACAACCACACCGGGACATCTTGTATCCCGATCCCGCCCGAAGGCACGACGCGCAGGTCGGGGAACGGGCCAGCTAGGTCGCGTAGGTAGCCCACCCCGAACGCGTTCGCCGGGAAGAGCTTTACTGCGGCCACTCCCCGCACCCAGGAAGAGACGAGTTCGGTGGGCGTGAGACCACCGGGAATGATGGGAATGCTCAAGCTGATTGCACGCTCGACGATCGACGGATCGGAGTTGGGCGTGACAGCAAAGTGAGCACCCGCCGCGGCAGCAGAATCTAGCTGACTCTTGGATGTCACGCTACCGACGCCGACAGCGCCACGGGACTCGAAACGGTCAATGAGTGGTCCGAGGATGGACTCGAGGTCCGGAATGGTGAACGTCAATTCAACCGCAGAAACGCCTGACTCGAGGAGAGTCTCTACTACGGGCTCGAGCAGCTCGGTGCGGCTTGTTCGCACAACGGCAACAAGGCGGTCTTTGGCTAGTGCAGGCGGCAATTCCTGGCGAATGCGTCTTCTGGAGTTCATCGGGACAACGCCACATCGCCGGTGACTGGCGGCCATGCCGCGCGATAATACGTCGCATTGGCCAGGTCCTTGGCCGCCATCTCGTCCACGACCACCGTGACATCGGGGTGCAGTTGAATAGCGGATGCCGGCACGCCAGCGCTCACCGGCCCCTCGACAGCTGCCGCGACTGCCTCCGCCTTGTGCTCTCCGAACGCGAGCAACAGCAGACGCCGGGCTCGCCGAATCGTACCTATCCCCTGGGTGATGCACCAAGTGGGCACTTCGTCGAGTGACGCGAAGAACCTGGCATTGTCGTAGCGGGTCTGTTCCGACAGGCGTGCGATATGAGTCGGTGCCGAAAGCGATGATCCCGGCTCGTTGAATCCGATATGCCCATTGCGCCCGATGCCCAGCACCTGCACGTCGACGCCACCGGCGGCCTCGATCGCCGCCTCATATCGGGCGGGAGCCTCGTCCAGGTCGCCGTCGGTCGCTGGCGTGTGCACGCGGGCCGGGTCCAGTGCAAGCGTGCTTGTGATCTCGCGGTCGATCACCTCGCTATACAGTTGCGGGTGCCCCGGCGCCAAGCCCAGATATTCGTCCAACGCGAAGGCGCGAAGTTCGCCGAGGTCGAGTCCGCGTCGCGCCAAGGCCCTCCAGGTAGGCAAGGGAGTCGATCCCGTAGCCACTCCGAGTACCAGATCCGGTCGAGCGACTATCTCCGCGGCTATCAGGTCTGCAGCGAATTCGGCCGCCGCGGCGACCCCATCGGCAATAACAACGCGCGTCATCGTTCCGCCCCGGTCACAAGCGCCTCAAGCGAACTGTCCATTGCGGCTCGACGAGCGCCCCCGCCGCCGGCGTGAAATGGACGATGGCGGCCGGACTTGTCGCGGCTGGTCCCGCTGCGTTCGGTACCGATAGCTCCGCAATTCATGCTTCTCCTATATGTGACGCGGAATGGTGGTGATTGGTCGAATGTGCTTCGCAGACTGCCGCCGTTGTCGACTCGGCCATGCCGGTTTCGAGCTGGCAACGGGCTTCGTCAAGGACAGCTAGCTGCTGGATCGAACTCTCCATTGGATGCCACGAGCTTTCGATGCGGCCTTCACTGATATCCACTGCGACGGCGGCTGCCTGAAAGCAAAGCCCCTGCCGCCAGATGAGACCTGTTCGATCGGACCACCTGATCGGGACGACGGAATCGCCTCGCCAAAAGTCGAAGGAACCTGCGGACACGAAGCTGCTGACGAAGTCGACACGTCCGCCGGTCCCGAATACTTGAGCGCCAGTTCCCGTCGCCACCCTCAGGCTGTTGGTGAGGACTGCTTGCGCACCGCTGTGGAAATCCAGAATCAGCGCAACATGGTCTTCAACTCCGGATATCGCATACGTGCCGCGAGCGGTGACACGGGACGGCATGCCGAGCACGAATAATGCGAACCAGACCGGGTAAACACCTAGGTCGAGTAAGACGCCGCCGCCGAGGTCGGGATCGAAGACACGTGCAGCTGGATCGAACGCCACACACGTTCCGAAGTGAGCACTAACCGCAAGCACCTCTCCGAGTTCGCCCCCCTCAAGAAGGCGCGCTAGCACATCTGTCTGAGGCAAGAATCGCGACCACATGCCTTCGACTGCGAACACGCCCGCTTCGCGCGCGGCAACGGCGATTCCTCGCGCCTCTTCGCAATTTCGCGCTAGTGGCTTTTCGATGAGTACATGCTTTCCGGCCGCGATTGCCAAAAGGCCGATCTTGCGGTGCTCGGAGTTGGGGACGGCCACGTAGACGATGTCGATTTCAGGGTCCGCCACGAGTGCCTCATAGCTGCCGTAGTGCCGTGGTATCCCATGCCGTTCTGCAAACCTCTCGGCACGTACCGAACTACGCGAGCCAACGGCCTGGACTCGTTGATCTGTATTGCGCTGCAGCGCCTCAACCCAATCGCCGGCGATGGTACCCGGACCCGCGACCCCCCAACGCAACACCGGACCGCCGCGGAGCGGTGGGGTTCTGGGGGTTGGAAGTAGACGCATCTCGATGGCCGCCGTGGCTATGCGGAGAGTGCGCCGGCAATGCGGCGTGCGAGTTGCGCGGTCGCGCGCTTGCCGGATTCGGCCGTCAGGGCCGCGAGCGCCGGACCGACCACTGTCGGCAAGTCCAGTCGCGTCACCACGGTGCCCGACAGCTCACGATTGAACCGTTCTCCGACGAGTACGTTCAATCGTTCGTGGCCATGAGCCAAGACCGAACCGGCAAGAATGACATCTGCGGACGACGGCGAGATCGATGCGCGATACATGGCCGACTTCGCCATTGCGACGATTTCGTCCGCCAGCCTTTCGACGATCTTCATTGCGACCTCATCGCCCGCGTCATCCGCCTCGAAAAGCACCGGCACCAAGTCTGTGAGAGCGTCGTCGATGTCGTCGCGCGCGTGTAATTGCGCCACTGCGCTCCGCACTGACAGGGTCGAAAAGTGCGCCGCTATGAAGTAGCGAAGACTTGTAACGGGGCCACGCAGGTCCTCGGCGCGCGCGGCCGCGAACAACACTTCGCGGCCGAGCGACAGCGCGCCGCCCCAGTCGCCGGATATCGTTCCGAATGACAAGAAACCGGCTGTCTGACCAGTTGCGGACATAGCGATGGCGTTGATGCCGGCATCGCACAATACGGCTACGCCAGACGGTCGTCGCATGCCTGCCCAGAGCGCCGCATGAACATCGTTTTCGACCATCACATCGGATTCCGGAAAGGCAGAACGGATCGCGACCGAGAGTTCGTCCCGATCAACGGGTAGGTCTACTCCTGCGACAAAAGCGCACAATCTTCCGATGCGCGTACCAGGATCCATGCCTGCCTTCTCGACCACCGCATCTTTCAGAGCCGCAATGGCTTTCGCGGTTTGCGCCACGCCGACTCGCTGCGGCGGCATACCGGGCCCCTCCGCCGAGGCCAGTACAACGCCATCCGCTCTCAACAACACGGCCTCTGTGCTCAGCAGACCACCGGTGATGGCAAGCAGCAGTCTGCTGGCACTCGGCGAAACTCTCGGCTGCGAACTACCCAAGTCGATTCACTTCGGCTTTCCCCCCGCTGGTCAACGAGGGCTCAACGCTCACAAGGGTGGTCGGCATCGTGCGGAGCAATCGGTGCGCGATCTGTTTGGCTTCGCTCATCCCTTTGTCCGTATTCACAGCCGCCAGCAATGACCCGATCACCGGGGGCTGCTTCAGAAGCACGACCTGGGAGCCAGGAAGCTCCTTGGACAAGTTAAGACGTATCGGCCTGAGTAGAACCTCGTGGCCGCTCGTAAGAACGCTACCGCCCAGGACAACGTGGACAGGACCGTCTGCCAGCCCCGAGCGCGTAGCCATCACAATTGCCATCGTTGACACTTCAGTGGCTAGGCGAGCCACCATGTTCCGCGCCACGAGGTCACCACTATCGGCCGCCCGGAAAAGCTCGGGTACCAGGTCGAGCACCTTGTCTTGCGAGAACACGCCACGGTGCAACCCGAGGACGATGTCGCGAACGTTGTCCACACCAAAGCAGCGTAGGGCAGGCCCAGTGAGCGACGTGGGTATCCCTCGACCGTCTTCCGCTCGCGCGACGTGCCACAGAATATCTCTGCCCAGGCTGAGTCCCCCGCCCCAGTCGCCGGAAAGATGTCCCAATGACAAGAAGTTCGTGCGAGTAGATCTGCCGTCCCAGCCGATCGCGTTGATACCCGCGCCACAAACCACGGCAACTCCCGGCGAACCCGACGTCCCTGCGAGAAGTACCGCCATCGCATCATTGTCTGCATGAACCAAAGCCCGTGGGAACCTTGATTGCAACGCGGCTTTCAGGGGAGGAATGTCCTCCGGAGTGTCCAGTCCTGCCAGCATGGCCGCCATGACGAGTTCGTCATCCGCACTTTCAGGTGCGGCGCGTGCTATGCATTCGTGGACGAGTTCACCGATGATCTGTGCGGCAGGCTCGTAGCCGAGCTTGTCAGGGGAACTTCCCGGACCCGAAACTGAGGCCAGTACTTGTCCGAATCCGTCGGCCACCGCCACATGCGTTTTCGAGTTGCCACCATCGATGCCGACGTATTTGATCACTGCGTCCATTTGAGATAGCGCGCGTTCTGGGTGACTAGATCCTGAGCGAGCGGTTCGACGACACGCCATTCTCGGACAAGCGGGTGCGCCAGTAGTGCGGCCCTCACGCGCTCGATACCGCCGTCGATGGCCGCCGTCAAAGCGAGATCCTCGTAGGCGGAGACGTCTGCGATGAGACCGCGGACGGCCACGGGTGCAGATCCGGACGCGACCGGTCGCACCTGGCTGCCATGAACATCCGCAAGTACTTCGATGACGGCGTCGTCCGGAAGGAACGGCAACGTCGCATTGTTGCGCACATTCACCACATGACGACCAGGCTGGGTCCCCAATAGTGCACCCATCAGTTGCACGGCAGCGACCGAATAGAGAGCGCCGCCTCTGCGAGAGAGGGCATCAGGCTTTGTGACCTGATTCTCATCCCGGAAACGCTGGAGCAGTTCCGACTCGATCTTGACGACCTCTTCCGCTCGCGTCCCACCCTGAACCTGCTCTTCGAAGGTTTGCTCATGACAGTAGTAGAACCTGAGATAGTACGAGGGGA
Organism: uncultured Diaminobutyricimonas sp.; assembly: GCA_964427465.1. Classification (GTDB taxonomy): domain Bacteria; phylum Actinomycetota; class Actinomycetes; order Actinomycetales; family Microbacteriaceae; genus Diaminobutyricimonas. Next base: position 11,972 of record CAYRUW010000006.1, on the reverse strand, counting down.
CGACTCCGAGCTCACTGATGAGTTCAGCCGGAAGGCGTACCCGGTCGGCTATCCGCGCAAGGTGGTCGTCGATCAACTGCGGCAGAACATTTTCGCCGTCGAGCCGGACTGCGGTCTCCCACGACAAATGATTCAGACCCACGTGAGACAGCTCGATGCGATGCCGATCCACGCTCAACAGGTCACCGAAGAACTGCTGCAAGCCGATAGCGACGTTGCATAGCCCGATCGCCTTGTGTCCCCGATCGAGCAGGGCCCTTGTGACAATGCCAACCGGATTGGTGAAGTTGATGATCCAGGCGTCTGGAGCTACACGTGAGACGGTTTCGGCGATGTCGAGCACAACCGGAACCGTTCTGAGGGCCTTCGCGAGGCCGCCCGCGCCGGTCGTCTCCTGTCCGATCCGCTTGTACTTGAGAGGAAGTGTCTCGTCGACGCGCCTGGCTTCCTGCGTCCCCACTCTGAGCTGGATCAGAACTGCATCTGCGCCAGGCAGAGCTTGCTCGAGATCCGCCGTCACGGTGAGCTCGAACGGTTCGCCATTGGCCCGGAGCATGCGCTGCACCATCATCTGGACTGCGCGCAACCTCGAGTCGTCCGGATCGACCAGCACGACCTCCCGAACCGCCAGGTCGCCTCTCATTTCGATCAGTCCGTCTATGAGTTCAGGTGTATAGGTCGACCCACCACCGACGACGACGATCTTCACGGATTGTTCCCCTTCCTCGCGGCTTCCGTCACTTGAACCGCACGATCATTTCGATCTCGACTGGTTGGTTCAGAGGAAGATTGGATGTGCCCAAGGCGGATCGCGCGTGTCGCCCGTTCTCACCGAAGATCTCGACCATGAGGTCGGAGAAGCCGTGCACGACCGCGGGTTGCTCGTGGAACTCATCGTCGCTGTTGACCAATGCCAGGGCCTTGACGACTCGGTCTACGCGATCGAGGGTTCCGAGATGATCGCGCACCGAACGCAGCAGTTGCAGACCAGTGGCACGAGCAGCGGCATATCCCTGCTCGACGGTCAGATCGCTCCCCACTCGGCCTCGGAACAACAGATTGCCGTCGTTGTCCTCGGGACCGTGCCCTGAAACATACAAGAGATTGCCGTCCTCGACGCATGGAACCACGCCGCCGCCGCTCAGTATCTTCGTGGGCAACTCGATGCCCAGCTCGCGGACTCTAGATTCATAACTCATAGCAATTTCCTCACTTTTTGACTGCCGGAACATGGAGCTGCCGGGACGAACGGTCACCCCTTGAGCGAACCCTCGGTGACTCCTCGGATGAAATGCCGCTGCAACACGAAATAGACCAGTACGACTGGCAGAGCAACTAGTACGGCGCCTGCGGCCAACGGCTCGATCGCCGTCGTGTACTTGCCCTGGAAGAAGGCGAGGCCCAGAGGCGCGGTCCTGAGCGACTCACTGGTCACCATCACGAGCGGAATGAAGAACTGATTCCAGCTCCACATGAACGCGAGAACGATCAGCACCACCATGTTGGGCCGGGCTATCGGCAATAGAACCCGACCGAGGATGGTGAAAGTGCGCGCTCCATCCATGCGTGCCGCTTCCACCAATTCTCGAGGCGTCGACAGGAAATAGGCCCTCATCCAGAATGTGCCGAACGCCGAGATCTGAGCTATTTGCGGCAGAGTCACTGCCCAGAACGTGTCAGTCAATCCGATGTCGCGCAAGTCGAAGTAGAGGGGGAGAGCGACGGCCTCCAACGGGACCATGATGCCGAGAATGCAGATGTAGAAGAGCGCACCGGAGAACCGGAAACGCATCAAGCCGAATGCATACCCGGCGAGGGTTGAAAGGATCAGGCTCACGACCACTATGAAGGCAGACATCACAACACTCGTTCTGATGTAGCTCGAGAAGTGCCCGATCTCCCATGCTGCAACGAAGTTCTGAAAGGTAAGACCGCCACCCGCGTCCGAGAGCGAGATCCCGACGATCTGAAGGATCGGATACAGCGTGACCACAGCGAACGCGACCAGCACTACGTATGAAAGGATCCGCTGGCGTGACGAGATCAAGACTGCTCACCTCTTTCGGCGACCCTGGTGATGAAGAACGACAACACGAAGATGACAAGGGTCAGTACAACGGCTAGCGTCGCGGCCGACCCGACCTGCCCGAGCTCGAACGCTTGCCTGAACATCTGGAATGCCGGTACGAGTGTTTCGTGGCCCGGCCCGCCCTTGGTTGTGACGTAGATCACATCGAACGTGCGCAAGGCGGAGATCACAGTGAGCGTCAGGGCCACGCTCATCTCGTAGCGCACAGCAGGTACGGTGACGGCGAAGAACTCCCGAATCGGGCCGGCGCCGTCAACACGAGCTGCTTCGTATTGTTCCCGCGGAATCTTGGCCACGCCAGCGAGGAACAGAATGAACGTGAGTCCGGTTCCGACCCAGGTGCCGATGAGGCCGACCGCAACCAGGGCGAACGAATAGTCGCCGAGCCACGGTCTCGCCCAGTCATCCAGGCCGAAGAACCTGAGAATCGTGTTGATCGTGCCGCCCGGTGCGTAGATGTAGATCCAGGCCGCGGCGACGACCACCATGGCGATAACCTGCGGCAGGAACAGCACCGACCGGAAGAACCCCAAGCCTGGCAGGCGGTGGCGAGAGACGACGGCAGCCAGAACCAGCCCGATTGCGACTGGGAGCACCGCGAAGAAGACGATCAGCACACCCGCCCGGGCAAATGGGGCCAGCAGATCTGGATCGCTGAACAGCTCCAGATAGTTGTCGATCCCCACCCATTCGGCCGCGCCGAGCCCGTTCCACTCGTAGAACGAGAAGCCGGTCAAACGTGCGAGCGGAATGAGGAAGAAGAGCCCGTAGATGACGAACAGCGGCGCTATGTACAGGTAGCCCGCCCACCTCGGCTCGCCGAGGGGCCCGGCCGAGTGGGCCCCTCGACGAGTCTTGGTGCGACTCGATTCATTCATCTTGTCGTGTGAGAGATTCACTTAGCGATCCGTGAACTCCGCGTAATCCGCCTCGACGCGATCGGTGAACTCCTCAGGAGTGATTCGTTGTGCCAGCAGATCCTGGAACGCGGTGACGATGGTGTCGTACATCGTCGGGGTGGCGTAGTCCAGGTAAGGAACCATCCCATCTGCTTCCGCGATCACGCGCAGCGCCTCGTGGGCATCCTTCTCGGCATCCGAGGAAGGCGATGCGGTGTCCAGTTCGTTGATGGCCAACAATCCCTTGGACGCCAGCAACTGCATCGCGTCATCGTTGGTGATGAAGTCGATGTAGGCAGCGGCAGCATCAGGGTGCTTCGAGCTGGAGGTGATCGAGAAGGGCAGATCCGGACCACCGGGTGCCACTATCGGGTGGCCTTCACGCTCGGGAGGCAACATGAAGCCGACGTCGTCTCCCAGCGCGGCGACGAAGTCGTTGAGCAACCAGGTTCCGGCGATGAAGAACACACCTTCTCCTTCGCCGTACAGACGAGCTGAGTCGTCGTACGTCTGCCCGTTGTATCCGGGAGCGAAGTAGCCCTGCCCAGCCCAGTCCTGAAGGATCCGCGCTGCCTCGATGTTTCCGCTCGATTTGTAGGTCGCGCCAGGGTTTCCGAATCCCAAGGCCTGGATGTTCTCCACGGACTCGAACCTGCTCTGGATCACGCCGTACTCGTGGATTGCCGGCCACTGCTCCAAGTTGCCGAACTGAATCGGGATCTCACCGGCTGACTTCAACTCCGCCAGTTGGCTCTCGAAGTCCGACCACGTCTCGGGCGGCTGCAGTCCATTCGCCTCGAGCTTGGCCTCGTTGTAGTAGATCCCGACTACCTCAGCCAGTTGCGGCACGCCGTAAAGGTTTCCGCTTCCCCATTCCGTCGCGTCTTCGGACCAGCGAGAGTAGTCGGTGAACGACGACGGGAATCGGGTATCCCAGCCATAGGCTTCCGCGTAGTCATCGAGCGGCAGCAGAAGGTCGGCCTCGATGAAAGCGCCCATGTCCGAACGTCCCTTGTTCGGCTGCACGATATCGGGCGCTTCGTTGTCGGTGATCGCAAGCCGGAGCGTGTTCCGCAAATCCTCGAAATTCCGGGATACCCGCTCGATCGTCACGTTAGGGTACTTCTCCATGAATGCCGAGTTGAGCTGCTCCATCACTTCGTTCTCGGCACCCTGAACCTGCCCATCCCAGACAGTGAGTGTCAGTTCCCCCATCTTCGAAACGTCGGTCTGGATCTCTCTGTTCGGATCGACTTCGTTCTCGGACGTTCCGCCGCCGGGTGCACACCCGGTGAGCACTAAGAAGAGAGCGGCTGCAACAGCCCCTCCCCGAACCACATGCCGCATAACGCATCTCCCTCTCTTGGTTGCACTATACGCAACGCTGCGCGTATTGATTGGGGTTGAGGCTAGCAAGTGCCTTCGACTAGAGTCAATGCATCGCTCGATGATCGCTATGAACGCGTTATATGCGCCGGTGTGCCCCACCTTTGCTTTTCGGCGAACGATCATTGCACTATACGCAACGAGAGGAACCAATGCCTCGAACGGTAATAAATGCCAAGGGACCCGCAACAGTGCTCGGGGGCGCGAAAGTAGCAGAGTCAGTGAGTTCCGCGATGGCGTCTGCCTTGCGAAAGTCCGTGCACATGGCAGAGCTTCAGTTTTCTGTCGGCGCTGAAATCGCCCGGCTGCTGCACGCCGAGTCAGCGTTCGTCACGGGGTGCGCAGCCGCAGGCATCAGTGTGAGCGTGGCCGCAGCGATCACCGGCGATGATCTGCACCAGATAACCACGCTGCCCCTGCGAGTTCACGACAAGTGCGAGGTGGTCATCCAGAAGGCGCACAACATAATTGTCGGAGGTTGCGATGCTGCGCAGGTCATCCGACTTGCCGGCGGTGATCCGGTGGAGGTCGGTACGGCTGCCGACTGTGCCGAGTTTCAACTGCAAGGCGGCCTGTCTGCTCGAACCGCGGCCGCCCTCTTCATCGAAGGTGAGCGCGCTCACGGCTCCGGAACACTGGGGCTCCGACGATTCGCGGAGATCTGTCACGAATCCGATGTACCGGTGATCGTGGATGCCGCGGGAACCGCTGACCCACGCCCTCTACTAGCGGCGGGGGCCGATTTGGTGGTCTTCAGCGGACAGAAATGGTTCCGAGGGCCCACGAGTGGTGTTGTTGCGGGTCGCGCAGATCTCATCCACGCGGCATTCTTGACAGGAGAGCTCGGCATAGGCCGGCCGATGAAGGCTGGGAAAGAGGCAGTCGCCGGGATCGGCGTGGCGGTGCAAGAAATGTACTCGGGCACTGGTCCACAGGATGTCGGCCTGAGTGAAGCGACCCTTGGTGCGATTGCGGCCAAACTGAGCAAGCTGCCGGGCCTAGCCGCAACCGTAGAGCCCACTCGACACGAGTCGACATCGCCGTTTTGCGTTCGAATCGATGTGGATCCCGCGCTCGCCGGAATTCAAGCGTGGCAGCTTTCGGCCGAAGCCGAGGGCCTCGATCCCAGCGTCGCGTTGTACGACTACGAAGCTGCCCTTGGGTACTTGCTGATCGATCCGGGGTTTCTCGACGAGACAGAAGTCGAACCACTGCTGCACGGCATTCGGACTGTCGTCGAAAGCTCTCGGCGTCAGCCGCGAGACCTGTCTGCAGAATGTCCGCCGAGATATACAACTTTGGCTTCGCATCTGACGTCGTGGCGAAGCTGATTGAGATCGGGCGCCTCGATCAGCTTGACCGCGCACTCGACCTGTCCGCTAGTCCGCCCGCCAGCCAAGAGCTCGGGAGGCTTCGTCGGCGGAGTGAAGAAGCTCCGCCAAGTACGGACGCAGCTGAACAGCCGTCTGCGACTTGGGAAGCACCAACGCGATGGCGGCAACGACACTGGCGTCGAAGCCGCGTACAGGCGCAGCGACAGTGCTCGTGACGGAGCCTTCATCGTGGACGAAACTCGACGGACCGGACATATCGGGCGCCGAGAGAACCTGACCGACGGCATGCGACTGCATCGAAAGCTTGTCCCCCACTCGGATAGGTGACGCGGCATCCTCACCCCGGGCCGAATACTCGCTTCCGACGACTGCTAGGACCACGGCTTGGCCTTGCTCAGCACGAGCGAGAAAGCTCGGGCACCTTGTCCTACTGCTGAGAGCGTTCATCAAAGGGAGTGCGACCGCACGAATGTTGGGGTGCTCAATGGTGTGATGTGCAAGATCGAACACCTTCCTGCCTATGTGGAACTGAAAGTCGTCCGATCGGTACACGAAATGTTGCCGCTCAAGGGTGGCAAGCAGCCGCGAGACCGTGCTCTTGTGTACCCCGATGGATTCGGAGATCTCCGCCAAGGTCGTTCTCCCGGCGACGATCTCGTCGAGGATACGGAGACCGCGATCCAAGCTTTGGCTCATCGTCACCTTTCCAAAAATGGGCTCGGCGACTGACACGTGGCTAGTACTCCGAAAACCATGTCCAACTCACCGTAGTACGCGTCCTGGGCCTTCGAGCGCATGGTATTGCGACAATTGTGGCCATCCATTTCCCCCTCGTGCCGCCAGGTCAGGCCTGCTGCTGTGCGATCCTCCGTTCGGCACGGCGCTCTTTGGCACCTTCGACGAGGTAGTACAGCGCGGGCAGCACGACGAGCGTGAGCAGGGTCGACGAGACCAGGCCGCCGATCACGACGATCGCGAGCGGTTGCGAGATGAACCCGCCCTGGCCGGTGAGGCCGAGTGCGAGCGGCAGCAGCGCGAAGATCGTCGCAAGCGCGGTCCTCAGGATCGGCCGCAGACGCCGGGCGGCGCCGTGCACCACGGCATCTCGCACGCCCAGACCGCGCTCGCGATACTGGTTCACGAGGTCGACGAGCACGATCGCATTGGTCACGACGATGCCGATGAGCATGAGCACGCCGATGAGCGAGGGAACGCCCAACGGGATGTCGGATGCCAGTTGCAGCAGGATCGCGCCGGTCGCCGCGAACGGGATGGAGATGAGCAGCAGCAACGGCTGGCGCAGGCTCTTGAAGGTGGCGACCATGACCGTGTACACGATCAGGATCGCCGCGAGCAGTGCGAGCCCAAGTTGCCGGAACGCCTCCCCCTGGTCGGCGGTGACACCGCCGAGCTCGGCGGTCACTCCCGCGGGCAGGTCGGCCTGGTCGACGGCCTCCTGGATCACTGCCGACGCGGTGCCGATGTCGTCGCTGCCCGGGCTGACGCTCACGGTGGCTGCGCGAGCGGCGCGGATGGTCGTGATGCTGGCCGGTCCTTCCGCTTGCTCCACGGTCGCGATCGTTTCGAGCGCGATCGGGCCGACGGCCGTCGGGACGGTGAACTCGCGCAATTCGTCGATCGTCACAGGTGCGTTCGGATCTTCGATGTAGATCGAGAGCGTGGTGCCGTCGAGCACGACCTGGCCGACCGCAGAGGGCAGCATGCTCCGGGCAACGAGTCCGCCGACGGCGAGCTCGCTCAGGCCGTACCGCGCCGCCTCGTCGCGATCCACGCGGATCGCGATGTACGGCTGCTGCTCGGCGAGGGTACTCGTGGCCTCGGCGGTCACGTCGAGGTCGCGCACCGTCTCGAGCACGGTCGAGGTCGCAGCGGCCAAAGTCTGCCGGTCGGGCGCGGTGATGTTCACCTCGATGTCCGATTGCGCGAAACCGCTGCCCGCTGCCGCGACCGACACTTCGCCCACGTCTTCGAGGGCGGCTATCCGGTCGCGCACGTTCGCCCGCAGCAGCTCTTGGTCAGCAGTCTCGTCGGTGGTGATCGAGAACCGCGCGTCGCTGCGCCCGAAGAAGGCCGCGGCGAGCGCGCTGCCGCTGGAGCCGAGCGAGAGCTGCACGGTCTGAATACCGTCGATGCCCAGCAGTGCCCCTTCGACTCGCGAAGCCGCTTCGTCTCGGGCTTCGAGGCTCGCTCCGGGCTCGAGCTCCTGGGTGACGGTGAGCGTGTTCTGACCGCTGTCGCCGATGAAGTTCGTCTTCATGAACGGCACGAGCGCACCGGTGCCGGCGAGCAGCAGCGCAGATGCCAGCAGGGTCACGGCCGGGCGCTTGAGGGTCCAGCCGATCACCGGAAGATACGAGCGCTGCAGCCGGGTCGGTCGCTCGAGCTCGTCTTCTGCGGTGAGCGGGCGGGCCGGCGGGATCGCCGCACGCTTGCCGCGCCGGGTCTCGCCGAGGAACCAGTACGCGAGTACGGGCACGATCGTGAGCGCCACGAACAGCGACGCGCCGAGCGCGATTGTGACCGTGAGCGCGAAGGGGCGGAACAGTTCGCCGGTGATGTCGCCGACGAGGGCGAGCGGCAGGAACACCGCGACGGTCGTAACCGTCGCCGAGGTGATCGCCACGGCGACTTCGCGCACCGCGGTCTTGATCGCCGTGAGCTTGTCTTCGCCGAGCCCCAGGTGCCGCTTGATGTTCTCGATCACGACGATCGAGTCGTCGACGACGCGGCCGATCGAGATCGTGAGCGCACCGAGGGTGAGGATGTTGAAGGTGTAGTCGGCCACTTGCAGGCCGATGAAGGTGATCAGGATCGACACCGGGATCGAGATGGCGGTGACGAGAGTCGAGCGCACCGAGAGCAGGAAGACGAGGATGACGAGCACCGCGAACACGAGGCCCAGGGTTCCTTCGGTCGCAAGGCTCTCGATCGAATGCTCGATGTACGGGGCCTGGTCGAACACGACCGTGAACTCGGTGCCGCTCCCGGCCGCATCCTCGAGTTCGGGTAGCGCGTCGCGCACCAAGTTCGACACCTCGACCGTGTTGCCGTCGGGGGTCTTGGTGATCGCAATCGTGAGCGACGGCTCGCCGTTGACCCGCGAGATCCCGGTGACCGGATCGTCCACGAGCTCGACTTCGGCGACGTCGCCTATCGTCGCGGAGGCGGTTCCGCCTAGCAGCGGCAAGTCGGCGAGCTCGTCGAGACTCTCGATGCGCTGACCGCTCTGCACGGTGAGCGTCTCGCCCTCTTCCGTGATCGAGCCGGTCGGCAGCAGCATGCCGTTCGCATCGAGAGCGTCCGTGATCGCCGACGGGCTAAGACCCGCCGCGAGAAGTGCGGCACGGTCGGGCGTGATCTGGATGCGCTGCGCCGATTCGCCGAGCAAACTCACTTGGCGCACATCCTGCAGTTTGCGCAACTCCGGCAGCACCGCGCCCTCGAGGCGTTCGGCGAGTTCGTGCGGATCGAGATCGCCGGTCACCGCGATCTGGATGACGGGCAGGTCGTCGAGGCTCCCGGTGATCACTTGCGGTTCGACGTCATCGGGCAACTGGGACTTGATCCGGTTGATCGCCAATTGCACTTTCTGCTCGGCGGTGGCGATCTGGGTGCCGTATTCGAACTCCGCCGTCACCGTGGACATGTTGCTGCTCGATGTCGCGACCGTGTTCTCGAGTCCCGCGACCGACTGAATGGCCGACTCGATCGGCGTGCTCACGTCGTCGTTGACCACTTCGGGCGACGCCCCCGGATACTGGGTGACCACGGCGAGCTGGGGAAAGCTGACCGATGGAATGAGCTCTTGCTTGAGCGTGGTCAGGGCGATGCCGCCGAAGACGCCGATCACGATCGTGACGAGCGCGATGAGGGCACGATTGCGGAGGCTGAACAGGGCGAGCAGGTGCAAGGGTTCTCCGGTGTTCGAATGAATTCGCCCTAGCAGTATCGCAGCCCGCTGCACAGTGCTGCCTGCGCGCGCTGCCCGCTCTTGCCGGGTCGCCGTGTGGGCAATCCGGCAAGCGCGAGCAGCGGCTTCGCCTAGAGGTTGCGCTCGGCGTAGACGAGCATCGTGTCGCGCACGAAAGCGGCGCCCTCGGTGCCGCCGTAGTTCGCTGCGAACTGTTCGTCGGCGACATACATTTCGGCCAGCCCCGTGAAGTACTCCTTCGTGGGTCCGGCCGCGCCGCCGCCGGGCGTGCCTGGAATGCCGCGCAACCAGTCGAACTGGCGTTGCGCGAGAGCTTGCGCCTCGTCGCCTTCGGGGTCGATGCGTCGCCGGGCCGCGTCCTGCCAATCGGCGCCGAGCTTCGCGACGAGCCGCATCCATTCGGCGCGGTCCTCGTCGGACATGCCCCGCCACCAGGCGTCGCTCGTCGCGTACGCCTTCTTGCCCCAGCGCTGTTCGACCTCTTGTTTGTACTGGGTGTGGTCGAACCCGTCGAACATTTCTTCTGCCATCAGTCGTTCACCTCCTTTCAACCTGCCGATGGTGGTCTGAACGCTCGCGATCTGCCGGTCGAGCCGTGACTTCTCTTGCTGCAGCCAGTCCAGGTGGGTCTGCAGCGCTTCGGCATGGTCGCGCTGGCCGGCGAGCACTTCGCCGATCGTCTCGAGGCCGAGACCGAGCTGGCGCAGCAGCATGATCCGCTGCAGTCTGGCGAGCGCTTGCTCGTCGTAGTAGCGGTAGCCGTTGGTGCCGATGCTGGTCGGCTCGAGCAGGCCGACCTCCCCGTAGTGGCGGAGTGTGCGACTCGTCGTTCCGGCGACCCGCGCGATCTCCTGAATGGACCACTGCATGTGCTCCGGGCTCCTTCCGGCTGTCGATGTGACTTACGAGTATGAGCGTAAAGGTTTACGTTGCGTCAATGTCAACCACGGTCGCGCTTGATCGACTTGAAAACCGGGGTCTCGCGATATATCGTGACTTTGCTACTCGCGATATATCGCGACATGAGGGCCGCCCGGGCGGCGGAAACGAGAGGAAGAAGTGACTCAGCAAAAGTGGCTCGTCGATGGTGCGAAAGTCATCGACATCGGCCTGGTCCGCCGGCTCAAGGTCGGCCTCATCCGCGGCCAGATCGACATCGTCGGTCACGACGAACCGTCTGCGCGCGTCGAAGTGCACTCCGTGGAGGGCAAAGAACTCAAGATCGTCGTCGACGGCGACACCCTCGAGATAGATCACCCGCAATTGCGCTGGGACGACTGGCTGGAGGTCTTCCGCACATTCGGCGGGCGTGCACGCGCCGACGTGAGCGTCGTCGTGCCGCACGACGTGGCGCTGAAGTTCGGCGTCGTCTCGGCATCCGGCCTCGTCTCCGGTCTCTCGGGGGATGCCTCGCTGAGCACCGTGAGCGGCGATCTCGTCGTAGACGGCTGCACGGGAGCAATGACCATCAACTCGGTCAGCGGCGAAGTCGGCGTTCGCGATCACACCGGCGAAGTGAAAGCGCATTCTGTGAGCGGCGATTTCACCGTCAGCGGCACGATCGACCGATTCTCGGCCGACACAGTCAGCGGCGACGTCTTCCTCGACATCGCCGGAGCGCCCGACAAGGTTCGCGTGAACACCGTGAGCGGGGATGTGACCACTCGGCTCGGGGCCGACGTCGCCACTCACTACCGGATCAACACCGCGAGCGGCCGGCTGCAGCTCGACGAGAGCGAGATCACCGGGGTGCGCGGGGCCTACACGGGCCGATACGGCAAGCTCGACGGGCAATACCTGGACTTCTCGGCGAGCACGGTCTCGGGCAACGTCTCGGTGCTGCACAAGGTGACGGTTTGAGCCCCCCGGTGTTCGGCCACGGCCACTTGCGGCTCTACCTGCTGAGCCTGCTCGACGAGCAACCGCGGCACGGATACGAGTTGATCCAGGCGCTCGGCGAACGGTTCGGCGGCACTTACGTGCCGAGCGCGGGCACGATCTACCCGCGACTGGCCAAGCTAGAAGATGAAGGACTCGTCAGCAAGAAGACGCACGGCCGCAAGAGCATATACGCGATCACGGATGCGGGGCGCGACGAATTGCGCGAACGCCAGCCGGAACTCGAAGGCATCGAAGACGAGTTGTCGGACTCGGTGCGCCGGCTCGCCGACGAAGTGCGCTCGTCGGTGAACGAGGCGATGAAGTCGCTGCGCGCCGACCTGGCTGCGGCCGCGCGGGATGCACGCGACGAAGCGCGCGCAGCCGGCCAGAAGGCAAGCGCACAGCACGTGTCGGCGCGCGTGGAGAGCCGG
>CAYRUW010000005.1:0-23627 GCA_964427465.1 uncultured Diaminobutyricimonas sp. | reverse complement strand
CGCAATGCTCGCGGTGTCGATACCCGCGCTCATCGCCGCGGGCTGTGCGCTCGCAGTGGTGGTCAGGGCGCTCAACCGCTAGCGCGAGCGCATGGGCCGGCCGCTCACCACCAGGCCGAACGCGGCTCGATCTCGTGCTCGCGCACGAGCGGCAACGCGCGCGCCACCGCGAGTTCGATCCGTTCGCGCAGTTCCGGGTTCGCGATCCGGTATTCGGCGAAATCCGAATCGTTCGCGTAGACGCCCAGCGGCAGCGTGACCGCCTGGAAGAACGCGAACAGCGGTCGGAACTGGTGATCGATGATGAGGGCATGCCGATCACTGCCGCCGGTTGCAGCCAGCAGCACGGGCTTGTCGACGAGCGCGTATTGCCCGACGAAGTCGAACAGGTGCTTGAACAGCCCAGTGAACGAGGCGCGGTAGACGGGACTGGCCACGACGAGCAGGTCGGCCTCCTCGATCCGCTTCAATTCGCTCTCGGCGGCCGCCGAGAGCTGATCCCGGCGGACGGCACCCGCCAATTGCGGTCCCACGCGTTCAAGCTCGATCAGATGGGCGTCGACCGTTCGCTCGCGCCCGATGGCGGCGATTATCTCTTCGACCAGGGCCGTGGTCTTGGAGGGCGTCTGCAGGCTTCCGGAGACGGCGACGACCTTAAGCGGCAAGGGCGGTGCGGCGACTGACATGTTTCGACGGTACGTCGGCCGTCGGGAGCCCAGAAGACGCTCTCGTAAAGGAACGTCATCATGTGAACGCATGTTGCGGCCCGGGATGCGCTCGGCGGCGAGAACCACAACATTGGGTGCATGCCAAGACGCATCCGATTCAACGCTTTCGACATGAACTGTGTCGCCCATCAGTCCTCGGGGCTGTGGCGGCACCCGGACGACCGCTCGCACACCTACAAGGACCTCGAATACTGGACCGAACTCGCCAAGCTGCTCGAGCGCGGCAACTTCGACGGCATCTTCATCGCAGACGTGCTTGGCACGTACGACGTGTACGGGAGCAGCAACGAGGCCGCGATCAAGCACGGTGCTCAAGTGCCCGTGAACGATCCCGTGCTGCTGATCTCGGCGATGGCTCACGTGACCGAGCATCTCTCGTTCGGCGTCACCGCCGGCACGGCCTACGAGCACCCGTATCCGTTCGCGCGTCGCATGTCGACGCTCGACCACCTCACAAAGGGCCGGATCGGCTGGAACGTTGTCACCGGCTACCTGCCTTCGGCTGCCAGGAACATGGGCCACGACGACCAGGTCGAGCACGACGACCGCTACGACTACGCGGACGAGTACCTCGAAGTGCTCTACAAGCTGTGGGAGGGCTCGTGGGAGGACGATGCGGTGGTGCGCGACCGCGAGACCGGCATCTTCACCCACCCCGAGAAGGTGCATGAGATCGGCCACCGGGGCAAGCACTTCACGGTGCCGGGCATCCACATCTCCGAGCCCTCGCCGCAACGCACCCCGGTGATCTTCCAAGCGGGAGCTTCGCCGCGCGGTATCGCGTTCGCCGCGGAGAACGCCGAGGCGATCTTCGTCGCCTCGCCCACCAAAGAGGTGCTCGCGAGCACCGTGAAGCGCGTGCGCGATGCGCTCGAAGCGGCCGGTCGCGATCGATACGCAGCCCGGATCTACGCGCTGCTCACGATCATCACCGACGAAACCCCTGAGAAGGCGCAAGCGAAATACCAGGACTACTTGCAGTACGCCAGCGACGAGGGTGCGCTCGTGTTCATGTCCGGCTGGATGGGCGTCGACCTGTCGCAGTACGACCTCGATGAGCCGGTCGGGAACGTGAAGAGCAACGCGATCCAGTCTGTGGTCGCGAACTTCAACGAGTCCGCACAGCTCGGCCGGGAATGGACGGTGCGCGACATCGGCAAGCATGGCGCGATCGGGGGACTGGGCCCGATGATCGTCGGTTCCGGGTCCGAGGTCGCCGACCTTTTGCAGGACTGGGTCGAGGCGACCGACGTCGACGGGTTCAACCTCGCGTATGCGATCACCCCAGGCACATTCGAGGACATCGTCGAGTTCGTGGTGCCGGAGCTGCGCAAGCGGGGCGCATACCCCGAGCAGTACGAGCCCGGTACCTTCCGGCACAAGCTGCACGGCAAAGGCGATCGGCTGCCCGCCGATCACAAGGGCACGAAGTACCGGGTCGGTCAGGCCGCGCTCAGCGGCTGACCGGATGTGCGGGTCTGTCGCCCCGGTTCGAAGGGTGCGACAGGCCGCGCCCGTGCATGCGCGCATCGCACGCGAGGCGTGCACCAACAGCGCGCGACCCGAGTCAGCGGCGGCGCGCTGGCCCGCGCGAAAGCTGAATGCGGGCCGACCGGACCTGGTTAGCATTTGCGCCATGACCTTGCTCGCCGCCTGGAATCTGGCCTTCCGAGACGCACTGGTCAGCGGGGCCGGCAGCCCGACCGGCATCGGTTTCGCCACTGCACGTGCCCTCGGCGAATTGGGTGCTCGCGTGGCGATCACGGCGACGACCGAGCGCGTGTTCGAACGCGCGGAGGAGTTGCGCGAACTCGGAATCCAGGCACGCGGCTTCGTCGCGCGTCTGCACCGCGAGGCGGATGTCGCGCATCTCGCGGACAGCCTGCACGCGGCCGGGATCCTGCCCACGATTCTCGTCAACAACGCGGGGCTCATCGCGACCGGCGAGGCGAGCATGCTCACGGGCAACATCGGCATGACCTTGCAGGATTGGAATCGTGGTCTGCACAAGAACCTGACGAGCGCTTTCCTGCTGACCCGTGCTGTGGTGCCGGTCATGCGCGACGCCGAATGGGGCCGGATCGTCAATGTCGCGAGCGTCACGGGCCCGCTCATGGCCTCGAAGCGCGATGTCGCCTACGCGGCCGCGAAGGCCGGCGTGACCGGACTCACGCGGGCGATCGCAGTCGACGAAGCCGAAAACGGCATCACCGCGAACGCGGTCGCGCCGGGCTGGATCGCAACGGGGTCACAATTGGAGACCGAGGCCGAGGAAGGCTATCTGGTTCCCATGCGCAGGAGCGGCACCGCAGACGAGGTCGCCTCGGCGATAGCCTGGCTCGCAAGCCCTGGCGCCTCATATGTGACCGGTCAGGTAATTGCGGTCGACGGCGGCAACACGATCGGTGAGGAGCGCTGGGTGTCGACGGTGCCGGTCGAACGATACCTGGAGCACAACGGAGCCGAATAGGCCGGATCGCTACTGATAGGTGATCAGTTGCGGCGTGGGCGAGACTTGCGCGATCGTCTGCTCGGCCGAGAGCATCGGCAAGTCCTCGTCGTAGAAGTTCTTCCAGCCCCACGCGACCGCCGGCGCGTCTTTGTGTAACCGGCGCCAAGTCTCTTGCTTCGCCGGCTGGCTGCCTTGCCCGTCGGCGTGGATGAGCACAGTCACCTCTTCGTGGTCGACCTCGACCTGGCCGCGATGTTCGATCATGTCGAGCCGGAACTGGTGCAGCACGAGCAGCTTGGGCGGCAGGTTGTGGGTTTGCACGAGACCGGCGAGATAGCCGATCACCTGGTTCACCTCGGCGGCATCGACGCTGCCGATCTGCACTAGGTGCCGCTGGTGCGGTTCGAGTCGCCACTCCGGATCGAGTGCGATCCCCACCCAGGGCAGCTCGAGCAGGGGCTCATATCGCCGTGCCTGGGTGAGAAAGTCGGTGCGACCCGGCTGCAGGTCGATCACGACGTACATTCCCGCATCCCCGGCCGCGCTCGCCCAGCGCAGCAACTCGTCGATCGGCAGCTCGTTGGAGTAGTTGCCGTCGTGGCCGGCGGAGGCCGATGCGACCGTCGCGATGATCTCGAAGCCCGGGATCACGGTCGTGTCCAGAAGGTCTGCGTACTTGTTCGCATGGGACTTCGCGCGATCGATGCTCGCCTCGAGCCCTTGTTCGCCGAGTACGCCGAGCACAGGCACCCCGGGTGTGCCGTACATCGCCACAATCGTGTGCTCCGGGAACAGCAGCTGGCCGCCGCCGGGCAATTGCAACCCGGTACGAGCCGAGGCGACTTTCCATTCGAGCGAGGGCTCGGCCGCGTACTCGGTACCGATAGCGAGCACGGTGCTGGTCTCGGGTGCACTAAGCAGTTCGATCGCCTGCGGAGAGGTCTGCGGGTTGGGCGCGTCCGCGGGCATTGCCAGCACTTGTGCTCCTGCGGCCCGAGCTGTTGTGACGGGAGCGAATTGCGCTTCGCCGTCGACCCCTAGCACCGCGACCTCGTGTCGCGGCACACCGCGCCGAAGCTCCGGCAGTGGCTTCGGCAGCGCCCCGGGGCTGGGACTGGCCGTTGCGCCGACGGCCTCGGGAGTCAAGAGCACGGCCTCGCCGGGCGCGAGTTCTGCGAGCGTTCCGACAACGGATGCATCGTCTGCGACGCGACGCTCGGTCAGCTCGATGCCCAATAGCGCACCGATCGAGCCAGGTGTGGCGTCCACGGCGTACAACACGCGTTCCTCAATGAGTCCCTCCGGTGCCGGCCCGATGGCGACGACGTCGGTGGTGCCGAGCCGGTCGAGTTCGCGCAGGAGCGGGCGGTTGTCGTCGTTCGCGATCAGCAGAGGCACCCCGAGCGCGATCGCGGTGGACGCGGCGGCGAAACGGCTGCGCTCATCGTCGGCGAACGCGACGACCGTGACCGGCGATGTCGCGAAGAGTGCCACGCTCGCCCGGATCGAGGCGTCCGCTTCGTCGGCTGAGTCGATGACGGTGAGATCGGCATCGGGCACGGTGGTGGTCACCGGCGGCAGCGGCCGGGGCGTGGGCTCTGGGAACAGCACAGCGCATCCGCCCAGCAATATCGCGAGCGCGCAGACCCCTGCGATGGCGCGGACGGTGCGTTCGATCGGATGCATTTGCTCCAAGCTAACCGTGAGCGGACCTTTCCGATAGTGCTCCAAACTTCGACACGTAACGTCGCGACATGGTCGACCTGATCGAGCAGTCCGCCGATACCGCCCAGAAGCCGCTCGCCGCCGTCGAGTTGCCTCCCGGCCGCCATTTCGCGGTCACGTGGAGCATTCCCGACGGCTACGGCGGGCTGACCAGTGCGATGCTGCATCGCTCGCGTGCATTCGTGCGTCTCGGGGGCGTGAACGTGGACGTGGTCACGTTCGATGCCCGCCCGGATTATCCGCAAGTGGCCAAGCGGCTGCGCGAGTCGGGCGAGCTCGTGGACGGGATGCGGCTGGTCAACCTGTGGGATTGGTTGCGCGATCGCCCGGCCGAACCGTCGCCCGACGGAGCCAGGCACGAGTTCACTCCGCTGGAAGCCGCCGCCGGATACCGTTCGGGCACGCGCGAGGGCGTCGAGGTGAATCGCACGCGCTACGCCGACGACGGCGAGACGGTGCTGCAGGTCGACCACTACCGGATGGACGGCACGCTGCTCGCAAGCGATCGCCGGGACACGGCCGAGCGCGGTACAAAAGGCGGCAAGTCGATCGTGCTGTGCGATGCCCGCGGCGAGCCCGTGCGCTCGTGGAACAAGACTTGGGACCTCTATCGGTTCTGGCTCGATCGGCTCACCGCAGGCGCTCGCGCGCACATGATCGTAGACAGCAAGTCGATCGCGAACTTCATGCTCACCTATCGCAGACCCGATGTCGTTACGACGCACATGGTGCATGGCTCACACCTCGTCGGCAACAAGCGCCCAATGGGCACGCTGCGTGAGTCGCGCCAGCATGTGTTCCGGAACCTGGACGAATTCGACTCGGTGGTCGTGCTCACCGAGCGGCAGCGGCAGGACATCGAGCTGCTGCTGGGCGAGAAGCCGAACCTCGCGGTGATCCCGAACGGCCGGGACCTCTCAAAGCTGCGTTCCGCCCCGTTGCCTCGGCCGGTGACCCGCGGAGTGGTGCTGGCGAGCCTGACCCGGCGAAAGCGCGTCGACCACGCGATCCGGGCGTTCCTGGCCGCGCAGAAGAGGCTTGGCGCCCGGATGCAACTCGACATCTACGGTGAGGGCGAGGAACGGGAGGCGCTCGAACATGCGGCACGGTCGCGCACGGGAGACGACCAAGTGCGATTGCATGGCTACCGGCCGAACGCACGACAAGAGCTCGGTACTGCGTCGTTTCTGCTGATCACCTCGACGTCGGAGGGGTTCCCGCTAGTACTTGTGGAGGCAATGGCCGCCGGCTGCATACCGATCTGCTACGACATGCCCTACGGACCCGGCGACATCGTCGAGAACGGCCGCAACGGCTTCCTCGTGGAAAACGGCGATCGCGAGGCCCTCGCGGATGCAATGGTGCGTCTGCAACAGCTCGGCGACGAAGAAGTGCTGAGCATGCGCGAGCAGGCCAGGATCGACGCCGGCCGGTTCTCGGATCTCGAGGTGACCAGGCGCTGGGCCGAGGAACTCTTCCGGGCGAGCGGTCGTCATGACGCCGCCACGAATCGCACTCTGCACCGCATGGTGGGGCGCTTTCTGCACGGCGCGTTCGTGCGTCGGTAGCGGCGGCGGCAGGCCCGCACATTGCGTCGGAGACAGACTCGCGTGCCGCGACGGCGCTGCGGTGCACGCCGTCAGGCGGTGACCTCTTGGCGGGCAGGGGCCTTGCGTTCGGCGGAGCCCTGCACTTTTCTGGCCAGCCTGTGCGAAGGGGTCTCGACCCAGCGAAAGAATGCCCAGCCCGCGACCAAGCTCAACGGCAGCCCGATCAGAGTCACGAGCCACCATCCGCTGTCACCGATAACGAAGGCGAGCGTCGCCAGGACCGGTACGTGCACGAGGTAGAGACTGAAGGAGATCTTGCCGAGCCATTGCGGGATCCGGCCCGACATGAAACCTTCGAGTCCGCGCGAACCGACCGCTGCCAGGATCAACCCTGCTGCGCCGGGCCCCGCGAGCCCCCAAAGCACGAGACTGCCCGCGGTGCCCGCCGGCAGCAGCGGCCTGGCCAGCCAACTCGCCACGAGAAGCAGCGCCGAACCGATCAAGATGCTCGGCCACAACCACTTGGGATGGGGCCGGTGCGCCCAGTCGACGACGTCTTGAAGGCGCACCGCCATGAGCGTGCCGAAGAAGAAAACGGGCAGGTATACGAGCGCGTCGACTCCGATCAGGCGTCCGAGTATCCCGAGCGCGGCGGCCGCGGCGATAGCAGCGAGCCAATGCCGGCCGACCAGCCGGGCGACCATCACGAACGCGGGCAGCGTGAGCGAGAACACGATCTCCCATCGCAACGACCAGAGCACGTTGTCGATGTCGTACGACTTGAGCATGAGGCTGCCTTCGCCCAGCAGCGCGGGCAACGACACGTCGGTCGCGTTCGCGCGCACGAGCCACGAGCCGGCGGCTGCTGCCTCCGAATTGCGTGGAATCGCGAGAATCAGCGCCGAGGTGAAGGCCAGAGCCGCCCAGACCGGCAAGTACAGCCGAAGCAACCGAGAGGGGTAGTAGCGTGCCCAGTCAAAACCTTGGCGGAGCGCCGGCAGCGCGACGACGAGACCGCTCAGTACGAAGAACACGAGCACGGCCTCGGTGCCCGCCGTCAGCAGTTTCAGCGGGCTCTGGGTCAGCGCGGTCCAAAGCGGTGCATCGCCCCACTCGAGATGCGGTCGCGCGACGAGACTCGCGTGGTAGATCATCACCACGAAGGCCGCGACACCCCGCATGCCATCGAGCGCGACGAGTCGTCGTGTCGGTTGTGGCATCGATTCAACCTATGCAGCGGGCCTGTGCGCTGGATGCGGTGGGGCTGAGCACAGGCTCCGGGCGCGCCATTCGAATGCTGGAGATTCCCGGGTGGAGTGCGAAGAGCGGTGCCTTGCGGGCAGAATTGACAAGAAGCCAGCTCGGGCACGAACGTTCGCCGGGCGCGACTGAGGGAGGACCCGTGGCGTCACTAGCCAGACCAGAATCCGACCGGATGATCGGCGGTGTGTCCGCCGCCATCGCGAACCGCTTCGGCTGGCCGGTTCCGGTCGTGCGGCTCGCGACCGTGGCTGCGATGATCCTGCCCGGGGCGATGATCGCGTATGGGGTGCTCTGGGTGCTGATCCCGCGCGAGAAAGACTCCTGAGCGGGCAGACTCTGGCGCGGCCGGTCGCGGACTCCGGCCCGGCACTGCTTGCTGCGCCCGCCCGCTAGAGTGGGTGCCGGAGGATCAAATCTATGAACGTCGTCGCCTTCATCATCTCCGGAGTCCTGTTCTTCGGGTCGTTCGTGATGCTCGGCTATTCTTTCGAGCTCGCCGATCCGTATAACACGATCCTGTTCCTGGGCGCGATGGCCGCGGCCTCGATCGCTCTCGCGATCCCTTTTCACTGGATGAAGCGGCTCGACTGAGCAGCGCCCGCGCGCCGTCTCGGTTCTGATGTTTTAGGCCGGCGCTCACACGGGTCGGGTACTCGGCCCCTCGTCGCGGGGGATGTCGACCTCGTCGGGGTCGACGTCGATGTCGCCCTGATCGTCTTGCCCGCCGGTGCCGGGTAACAGGTCGACCGCATCCTCGTCGATCGCGCTCGCCGCGGTCGACTGGTCTTCTTGCTTGACGTGGGTCTCGCGCTCGCTCGCGGGACTGTAGGCGGTGTCTTTGCGCAATTGCGCTTCGTCGCTCGTGCCCTCGGTGCCCTCGTCGTTCATGGTCCGACCCTAGGCCGCGCGCATGCGCGCACCAGGCCAGGATGCTGTGAATCCACGCCGATTGCGCCGTAACGTGCCCGGCCTTTGGAAAGACTCGGAGCATGGCCGGTCGCCTCCAGCGCAAGAAGCGCGCTCCGACTGCGCCACCTCAAACAGATCATGCCCCAGGGATCTGGGCCGACGCGTGGGGTCGGGCCGGCATCCGCAGCGCGCAGACCCTGCTGATCCTGACCTTGGTCACCGTGACGGCGTACGCACTCATCACCTTGCGCATAGTCGTGATCCCGGTGCTGCTCGCGCTCATCCTCGCGGCAGCGATCGGCCCGCTCGTGAACGCCCTCAAGCGCAAACGCGTGCCCGGCGCGCTCGCCGCGTGGATCGCGCTGCTCGCAATCCTGCTCGTGTTCGGCGGCATCGTCACCGGGGTCGTGTTCGCCGTGCGCTCCGAGTGGAGCAGCCTCGTCGAATCCGCTTCGGAAGGCATCCAGGAACTCCGGCAATTGCTCATCGGCTCGTTCTCTGTGGATGGTGAGCAACTCGAGCAGTTCCGGCAGCAGGTGGTCGACTTCCTGACCAGCGGGCAGTTCGTAACCGGTGCGCTCTCGCAAGCGGTCGCGGTAGCCGAAATCGTGACGGGTGTGCTCCTGATGGTCGTCATCCTGTTCTTCTTCCTGAAAGACGGCGACGCGATCTGGGAGTTCTTCGTCGGACGTCTCGGCGGCAGCCGCAAACAGCGCGTGCGCGAAGCCGGTCAGAGCGCGGTCGAAGTACTCGGCGGGTATGTACGCGGCACGGCCGTGATCGCGGCATTCGACGGCGTCGTGATCGGGGTGGCGTTGTTCATCCTCCAGGTGCCGCTCGCGCTTCCGCTCGCGGTGATCGTGTTCGTCGGTGCGTTCATCCCGATCGTGGGGGCGACCGTGACCGGTGCGCTCGCGGCGCTCGTCGCCCTAGTCGCGAACGGACCGGTCAACGCCCTCATCGTGGTCGCGGTGGTGGTCGCGATCAACCAGATCGAGGGCGATCTGCTCGCCCCGAACGTGCTCGGCAAGTCGCTCGACCTGCATCCGCTCGTGATCCTGGTCGCGCTCTCAGCCGGGACGATCCTCGGCGGGGTGATCGGGGCGATCCTCGCCGTGCCGCTGGCGGCCGTGGCCTGGGCGGTGTACCGAACCTGGAACGGCGAGATGCGACCGCAGCAACGGTCGCGGCAACCGGCCTGAGCCGAGGCCGCCTCCCGACGCGGCAAGCTGTCAGGAACCCGCGAGGCCCGCGTCCCGAGCTCTTGCGCTCACCCGCGGTGGCATACTTGCCCGCGATGGACGCGATCGTCGTGGGGTCGGGCCCGAACGGGCTCGCCGCCGCGGTGACCCTGGCCCGGGCCGGCGTTCAGGTTCGCGTCTACGAACTGGCCGACACGATCGGCGGGGGCGCCCGGACCGAAGAACTGACATTGCCCGGGTTCAGACACGACGTGTGTTCCGCGGTGCACCCGATGGCGTTCGCCTCGCCGTTCTTCCGCGAGCTGGGCTTGACCGAACGGGTGGAGTTCGCCGTCCCCGAGATCTCGTACGCGCATCCGCTCGACGGCGAGCGTGCGGCACTTGCATATCGCGACCTTGACCGCACGTGCGAACAGCTGGGGCCAGATGGCGATGCGTGGCGGCGCCTGTTCGAGCCGCTCGTGCGGCATGCCGGCCGGGTCGCCGAGTTCACGAGCACTCAGCCGCTGCGCGTGCCGCGGCATCCGTTGACCGCGTGGCGTCTGGGGGTTCGGGCGATCGAGCAGGGGACCAGGCTGTGGAACTTCCGCTTCGGCCAGGAGTTCGCGCCCGCCCTGCTCACGGGTGTCATGGCGCACACCATCCAGCGACTGCCGAGCCTGGGCGCGGCCGCTGTGGGTATGGTGCTCGCCGTCCATGCGCACGCCGGCGGCTGGCCGATTCCCGTCGGCGGCAGCCAGGCGATAGTCGATGCGCTCGCGGCCGAGCTTCTCGCCGCCGGCGGCGAGATCGTGACGGGCGTCGAGGTCACCTCGCTCGCGCAATTGCCGGACGCGAAGGTCGTGCTGTTCGACACCTCGGCGCACGCTCTGGCCCGAATCGCCGGCGACCGGCTGCCCGAGGCCTACCGGCGCCGGCTCTTGCGATTCCGCTTCGGCAACGCTGCAGCGAAGGTGGATTTCGCTCTCTCCGAACCGGTGCCTTGGGCCGTGCCCGAACTGAGTGCTGCGAGCACCGTGCACGTGGGCGGTACGCGCGCCGAGATCGCGGCTGCCGAACGGGAGGTGGCCGCCGGCCGACACCCCTCGAATCCGTATGTGCTCGTCTCGCAACCGAGCGTCTTCGATTCCGGTCGCGCCCCCGCCGGGAAACACACGCTCTGGGCGTATACGCATGTGCCGTTCGGTTCGGGGCTCGATCGCACCGAGGCCGTGATCGGGCAGATCGAGCGTTTCGCCCCGGGGTTCCGTGACACGATCCTGGCCTCCGCGAGCCGCAGTGCCGTGCAGATCGCACAGAAGAACCCGAACTACGCAGGTGGCGACATCGCCAGCGGAGACGTGGGCCTGGCGCAATTGCTGGCGCGTCCTGTGCTCAGCGCACAACCATGGCGAACCCCCGCAGACGGCGTTTATTTGTGTTCGTCAGCGACCCCGCCGGGGCCCGGTGTGCACGGTCTTGCCGGGTACCGTGCGGCCCGGCTCGCGCTGAGGCGGGAATTCGGCCGGCGCGCTGCGCGGTTGTAAGCCGCACACAACGCGGTTGTGAACCGCACATAATATGAACCCTTGCATTCGCCGTCAAGGGGTAGCGATGGCTAGGTACCGTGCGAACCGATCTCATTAGACTGGTCGAACAAGCGAGCACGGCCTGAACGGTAGCTTCCCCCACCGCAGCTCCATTCGACCAGCGATAGCCGGGAAAGCGATCCCGTCGTATTGCATCGGGGAGGTGCTGGATGCCACATCGCGTCAATCACCTTGTCGGCGGCAGGTACCGCATTCACACCCCGCTCGGCTCAGGCGGCATGGGGTCCGTCTACCAGGCGACCGACGAGACGCTCGGCCGCGAGGTGGCCGTGAAAGTGTTCCGGGAAGTGCCGGAACACAAGGACGAGTGGATGCGCCAGGAGCGCGAGATCCGTCTGCTCTCCACGCTCAACCATCCCGGGCTGATCAGCCTGCACGACGCGGGCGTGCAAGTCTTCGGAGACGAGACCCGGCCGTATCTGGTCATGGAACTCGTCTCCGACCCGACGCTCGATTCCCGCATGGCCGAGGGAGCACTGTCCACCGCGGAAGTGGGCATCATCGGCGGTCAGATCGCCGAAGCGCTCGCATACGTGCACTCCAAAGGGGTCGTGCACCGCGATGTGAAGCCCGCGAACATCCTGATCAACGACACGGTCGAGATGGGCTTCCAGCGGGTGGCCAAACTCATCGACTTCGGAATCGCGAACGTCGCCGGGGCGAACCCGCTCGACTCCGACGGCAAGCTCATCGGCACCGTGAACTACTTGAGCCCGGAGCAAGCGGCGCGCCAGCCGGTGACCGCTTCGTCGGATGTCTACTCGCTAGGGCTAGTGCTGCTCGAAGCGCTCACCGGGCGCCGTCCGTTCCCCGGTTCGGCGGTCGAGTCGATCGCCGCGCGATTGCGGGAGTCGCCGGAGATCCCGGAGACGCTGCCGCCGCAGTGGCGTGACCTGTTGCGCCGGATGACCGAGCGCGAACCCGAGAAGCGGCCGAAAGCGGCAACCGTTGCCCGGGTGCTGCGTGGCCGGAGCGAACTCGTCGACGGTGAGAACAATGGGGCGCCGGTATCCGCGAGCTCCGCGAACGAAGGACGCTCACAAGGCACCGGTACGGGCACCGGCAGCGGGGAGGTCGAAGCCGCGGCGCTCGCGGGCGCAGCGGCACGCAACTCGGAACCAAGGCAGCCCCGTGCGGCCGCACGTGGGCTGAGCGGCATGGAAGCAGGGGTGCTCGTCACGGCCGTGGGCATCATCTGCTGGCTGGCCGGGGTCAACACGGGCACGATCCTGGCCACCGACGAGGCGATCACGCCAGTGGCCACCGGGGTCGCGCAGCCAGGTTCGGATTCGGAGTCGGACGAGTTCGACGTGCTGCTGGAAAGCCTGAATGCAGCACTCGAAGAGCCGGATGGGATGCAGCGCTCGGCGCGCCTGGAGCAACTGGAGCAAGAAGCGCAAGAAGCCCGAAGCCGCGGTGAGCTCTCCCAGGCCCAATTCTCGGCGTTCCTCGTCGAACTCGAGGAAGCCATGCAGCCGGCAGCGGCTGAGTAGCGCCCTGCCGCTACTCGCCCTCGGGCCGCGCGGAACCATCCATGTCGGCAGTTTCGACAGTGTCCACGTCTTCGCCCGTCGACGCGATCGAGCGGACCGCATCCTCGAGGTCCGGTGTGCTGTTGTTGTCCGGCACCCTCGCCGTCTCACGATCTGACATTCTTCCAGCGTACGCGTCGGTGCGCGACGGGTCCCTCGCTTGCCGCTCTGACGCCGCTGCGGACCAGAGAGCCTTCATGCGGTCTGCCATAGCCCGCACATACTCAGGGCTCGCCAACTCGTTGCGCCGCTCACCGGCCACCGGAAACCGGAGGATGACAGGTGTGCCGTCGCGGGAGATCACTTCTACGTCGAGCGCAGAGGCCCATCCCAGTCCTCGTCGGACGATGGAGGTCCCGAGTTCGGCCACGCTACGCCACGGGATGCGGTATCGCGTAGTCAGTCGCCCACGATCGCCCCAACCGACGATTCGCAACTCGGCATCGGTTCCGACGAGCAGATAGGAGGGCCCCGAAAACGGACTGCCGAGGTCCAGCGGTTGCCCGTACGCAGCCGAAAGGGCCTTCATGCGCTTTCGCAGCTCGTCGTCCACCCCCACTGACGCACCAGGCTGGCCGGCAAATTCATTCTTGCCTTGTCCCAACTGGAGCGTCGCAGCTCTCACGAGCGTCCTGAACCACAACCAGATGGCGATACCGATCGCCGAGAACACCGCGACGATCGCGATGGCGGAGGCCGCGACGAACTGGCCCTCTGCACGAGGCGTTCCTGCTGTATCGCTCAATAGGATGAAAATCCGCGCGACCATGCCGAGCGCCAATACGAGCAGGCCGACGATGACCCATCGGCTTACGCCTAGTCGTCTACCGGACCCCGTCAATTTGGTTCCCGCCGAGTTCGTGTCGATCCGAAGCTACGGCGGCCGGCCAATGAGCACAAGTCGGCATTTTGGAGGACTGCGCAGTTTCGTGACTCCGGCGGCAATTGGCCGGCCGATGCGCAGTGTCCCCGCTGGGTGCTGGCAGGATTGTGGCGTGAGCAATTCGAGCACCGCGCCGAGCGAGCGCGACATCCGGCGATGGCGGCGATATCTCGCCGCGGAGCGGGCGGAGGCGGCGGTGTACCGCGACCTGGCCTCGCGTCGCACGGGGGAGGAGCGGGAGATCCTGCTCGCGCTCGCCGAGGCGGAGGGCCGGCACGAATCGCACTGGCGCGAGCTGCTCGGCGATCGGATCGGATACCCGTTGCGCAGCGATCTGCGAACGCGCATGCTCGGGTTTCTCGCCCGGCGCTTCGGGGGAGTGTTCGTGCTCGCGCTCGCCCAGCGCGCCGAAGGGCGCTCCCCGTACGAAGCCGACGACGACGCGACCGAGACGATGGCGGCGGACGAACTCATCCACGGCGAAGTGGTGCGGGCGCTCGCCGATCGGGGGCGCCGGCGGCTCTCGGGGAGCTTCCGCGCGGCAGTGTTCGGCGCGAACGACGGGCTGGTCAGCAACCTCGCGCTAGTGCTCGGGGTCGGTGGCGCGGGCCTGGCCCAGGGCACGATTCTGCTCACCGGAATCGCAGGACTACTCGCCGGTTCGCTTTCGATGGCCGCGGGGGAGTACGTCTCGGTGCGCTCGCAGCGCGAACTGCTCGAGGCTTCCACGCCGCATCCGCAGGCCCGCGCAGCCGTGGCCAAACTCGACATCGACGCCAACGAGCTCGCACTCGTCTACCGCGCACGCGGGATGAGCGAAGCCGAGTCCAACGCACAAGCGGCCTCGGCGCTCGCAGGGCGCTCGGCTGCTGCGGAGCCGGGCGAGGCGGATGCGGAAGGCCCCGCCGCTGCCGACTCGCCGGGTGACAAGCACGAGTCGGTCGGCACCGCGCTCGGTGCAGCGGTCTCGAGCTTCTGCTTTTTCGCCTCGGGCGCGCTGATACCGGTGCTTCCATACCTGTTCGGCATGTCTGGGATCGCTGCCGTGGCGGTCGCCGCGGGTCTCGTCGGAGTCGCACTCCTGGGCACCGGGGCGACGGTCGGACTGCTCTCGGGCGCCTCGCCGGTATCTCGTGCGTTGCGGCAACTGGGCATCGGATTCGCGGCGGCCGCCATCACCTACGGCATCGGCCTGCTGTTCGGGGTCTCCGCGGCCTGAGCCCGGTGCCGCCGGCATCGAAGGCCCGATCGCGGCCGACGGCAACGGCACTCAGGTTCTTGCCAGCACCCATTGGCCAAACTTGAGGCTGCTCTTTTGCTGCCCGTCCGAGCCCCACGCGACATGCGGAGAACCCGAACATGCCACGCCACTCGTACCCTGCTGCCTGCCCAGGCTTCCTTTCGTTCCCGCGGAACCACCTCGCAATCGCATCGCTGCTGCTGAGTGCGGCGCTTTCCGGAGTCAACTCGCTCCCTGCGAGCGCGGCCACCGTGCCGGAGGTTCTCGACCAGCCGGCTCCGCAATCCGTCGTGGTGCCTGCCGCGGTGGCGCCGCCCCCGGCGACCCGCCCGACCTACGGGGTCACCGAGTTCGACCTCGTGCAATGGCCGGTGCCATCCGACTCGCCGATGGCCAGCGACTTCGGATACCGCAGCTCGCCGTGCGGGGGATGCTCAAGCAACCATCTGGGCATCGACCTGAACCCGGACGGCGGAACGCCGATCGAGGCGATCGCCGACGGGGTCGTGCGGGAGGTCGGCAGCTCCTCGAGCGGGCTGGGTGTCTACGCCATGATCGACCATGTGATCGACGGCCGTGAGGTCACGAGCGTGTACGCGCACATGCAGTACGGTTCGCTCGCTCTCACCGAAGGTGAGCACGTCGGCATCGGCCAGCTGGTCGGCCGTGTCGGTAGCACCGGCGCGAGCACCGGCAACCACTTGCACTTCGAGATCCGCTTCGGCGGCGACGAACCGGTCGACCCGCGCGAGTGGCTGCAAGCCAACGTCACCAACTGAAGGCGTGACGCGCGACCGCCGGGCGAACTCGATCACGAGGCGATCTTGGTCTTCTCGGCCTCCTGCATCTCGATCTCCTGGTCTTCGAGATCCATCGCGCCCACTTCCGGCAGCGACTTCGGCATCTCCTCTATGAAGGTGTGCGGTCTCAAGAACTGCTGAGCCGCTTCTTCAAGACCCGAACAATAGGAACGGATGAACGGCTGCCCCATCTTGACGACCTCGAAGAGTTCTCCTGAGCGCTGTACGAAGCCCAGCAGTCCTCTCAGGTCGTTGAGTGGGATGCGTCCGTCCGACACGCGCCACTCACTGCTGGACAGTGGGTGGAACACGATGTCCCGTCTGCTCGGCCGAGGCCGACGTGGTGCCACTGGTCGTTGCGCCACCTGATTGTGTGTCATTGGTTTCTGAGTGATCCCATCCCGCATGGCCACAGCTTAGGAATGCTCTTACACCCGAACAAGGGCCTTGTGCTAATTAGCGCGATTTGCTAAGCAAACGGCATGCCAGCGTGCCTGAGAGTCGGCGTCAGGCCGTGATCCTGCTGGTCTTGGGCTCGTCGAGCAGTTGCAAACCCATGGTGCTGTTCGAAGACTGGGTGAGCAATTCCAGCCACTCCCGGTTCACTTCGGGCATCTTGCTTCCGAAGTATTTGAAGTAGAGCGGGATGGCGGCATCGAGCCAGATGCTGCTGCGTCCGTCGCCCACCCGCGGGTCGTCGCGCCAAGTGAAGAAGAAGCTCTCATTGCGACGCAGCTTGGAGCCGATCACGATCTGCAAGTGCGCGAGCGCGCGATCGTCGAACTCGATCTCGATCTGCGAGTCCCCGTAGAGAAGTCGTCCCATCCCGCTACTCCCGACTGTCGGCTGCAGCTGAGCGTTTCAGATCCCACTTGTGTGTTCAGCCGAAACGCTACACCCTCTCACGTCTTGCAGCCCGCATACTCTGGAGGGATGCAGGAAGTGATAACTCCCGATCAAGGGCCCGATCCCGTCATCGACAACGAGACCCCTTGGGTCGCAGAACACATCGCCGAATATGTGGCGACCGACGGTGCCAAGCCGCAGTTCCGGTACGGGGCGCCGCTGCTGCTCATCACCGTGCGAGGGCGTAAGTCCGGTGGGTGGCATCGCACGTGCCTCATCTACGGCGAGGATGAGGGCCGCTATCTCGTCGTCGCGTCAATGGGTGGCGCCCCACGGCATCCGGGCTGGTATCTGAACCTGGTGGCTCACCCCGAGGCATATCTGCAGATCGGTCCCGACCGCTTCTGGGCGACCGCGCGCACCGCGAGCGCGGAAGAGAAGAAGCGGTTGTGGCCGAAAATGGTGGCGCTGTACCCGGAGTACGCCGACTACCAGGCCAAGACCGAGCGCGACATCCCGGTCGTCATTCTCGAACGCCGCTGAGTGCACCGGCCCGGCGCCGCACCTCGTCGGCACCGAGAACGAGTGCGACCTCCCACAGGTCTGGCGAGCGCGACGATCCGGTGAGCGCCACCCGGATGACATTGGCCACGATCCGAAGCGGCCCCCGGTACCGTTCGGGCTCCGCCTTCAACTCGGCCGGTCCGGGCGCGTAGCCGTGGCGCACGGCTAGTTCGCGGATCTGACCGAACCATATGTCGCGGTCCTGGCTCTCGTGATAGCTGGCCACGAAGTCGGCCGCGACGAGCGGCACGAGCTCGGGTTCGATCTTGCCCAGTCGTTCGTCCGCCGGATCGGTGACCGGCACGAACAGTTGCGGAAAGAAGAAACCGTAGGCCTCGCGCGCGTCCGACCACTTCGCGAGGTCTTTGCGCACGTTCTGGCTGCCGCTGCGTTCGACGTCGAAGACTCGCTTTGAGAACTCCGGGTCGGCTTCGAGCACCGAGGCGAACTCCCGGTCGTACTGTCTGGCCCACGACGCGACAGCGTCGAATATCTCGTCGGCGGTCATGTCGCCCACGACGTCCTTGGCGATGTTCTCGAGCTTCGGGGTGTCGACGAGGGCGCCGGTGACACCCATCTCCTCCAGCCGGATGTCTTCGGCGAGCGCGTCGGCGATGGGCAGTTCTGCGAGCCGGCCGTTGACCAGGCCGCGCAGGTAGTACAGCACCGCGTCGCGGGGGTACCCGGCCTCGATATAGAAGTCGACCGAGGCTTCGGGGTCTTTGCGCTTCGATAGCTTGCGCTTCGATTTGCCTTCCTGCTTGAGCAGCGGCGCGACGTGTGCGTACTGGATTCGCTCGAAGCCGAGCGCGTCGAACAGCTGATGGTGCACCGGCACCGACGACATCCACTCTTCGCCGCGGATGACCGGGTTCACGCGCATGAGGTGGTCGTCCACGACGTGCGCGAGGTGGTACGTGGGCAGCCAGGGCAGTTTGTCGGAACTCTTCAGCAGCACGAAATTGTTGCGGTTGTCGTCTTGCTCGATCTCGCCGCGGATCAGGTCGGTGAACCTCGAGCGCCCTGGGGCTTCGGGGGCACGGAAGCGCACGACGAACGGCACGCCCGCCGCGAGCTTGTCTTCGACTTGAGCCTGCGTGGCATCGCGCCAGGGCGCCCACCGGCCGTAATAGCCCGGTTGTACTTTTGCGGCTCGCTGATCTGCGGTCAGTGCCGCGAGCTCGTCGGCGGTTGCGAAGCACAAGAACGCCTTGCCTTCGCGCAACAGCTCGCGCGCATAGCTGTGGTAGATCTGGTCGCGCGCAGATTGCAGATATGGGCCGTACGGCCCGTTCGGGTCGCCCTCATCGGCGGCGAGACCGAAGTATTCGAACGCGCGCGCGAATTGCACCGCAGAGTCGGCGACCTCGCGCGACTTGTCGGTGTCTTCGACTCGCACGAAGAACCGGCCACCGGTTGAACGTGCGAGGTCTTTCGCGATCATCGCCGTGTAGATGCCGCCGATGTGCACGAATCCGGTCGGGCTGGGTGCGAATCGGGTGACCATGGCACCGGCGGGCAGCTCGCGCGGTGGATAGAGGGCCTCCCAATGTGCTGGTTCCGCCAGGTCTTGCGGAAAAAGGGAGTCGATCAGTCGCCGGTCGAGCATGATTGAAATCCTACGGGCGCGACTGGACCGCCGATTGAGGCAGCACTTCGGTCGCGACTAGTTCGAGGTGGTCGATGTCGGTCACGTCGATCGTCTGCAAGTAGACGCGGTCGGGTTTCAGTTCTGCGAACGCCGCCAGCCGGTCGGCGACTTCGGCGACCGTTCCGCCCAGGTTGACGGAGCGAAGCTTCTGCGGGTCGGCGCCGATGCGCTCGGCCCGGCGACGGAACTCCGCCTCATTGCGTCCCACGACCGTGGGTTGCGCGATCGAGTAGCGCAGCTCTTGCGGATCGCGGCCGATCGCCGCGGCGGCTTGCCGCACCCGCTCGAATGAGCGTGCGGTTTCGTCGACACCGACGAACCCCCGGTTGTACTCGCTCGCATACTGTGCGGCCAGAGCGGGCGTGCGTTCCAGGCCAGCGCCGCCGACGATCACCGGCGTCGGCTGCACTCCCGCCTCGGCAAGGCCCGGGGCTCCGGTCAGCCGGTAGTGCTCGCCCGCGAACGAGAACGCGCTATCGCGTGGGGTGGCCAAAAGCCCGGTCACGACCTGCAGTTGCTCTTCGAGCATGCCGAAGCGCCTCGCGGGGAACGGGATGCCGTACGCCGTGTGCTCGTCGGCGTACCAGCCCGTGCCCAGGCCCAGTTCTGCACGACCGGCCGACATCCGGTTCACTTGCGCCACCTGGATCGCGAGCACTCCCGGGTTGCGGAACGTGGCCGACGAGACGAGCGTGCCCAGTCGGATGCGATGGGTCTCGCGCGCGAGGCCGGCGAGCGTCGTCCACGCGTCGGTGGGTGCGGGCTCGGGGTCGACCGGCCGGATCCCCAGATAGTGGTCGCTGCGGAACCAGCCGTGGTATCCGAGCCGCTCTGCCGCTTGCGCGTGCGCAAGCAACTGCTCGTAGGTGGCGCCCTCCTGGGGTTCGGTGAATGCGCAGAACTCGACGGCCGTGCCAGCACCCATGGCCTCCACCATACGGGAGCGCAGGCGCACACCGGCCAAGCTGTAGAATGGCCGCACACGGGAGTCCGGTGAACCGGGCTGAGAGGAAGCAGCAAAGGCTTCGACCGTCGAACCTGATCTGGATCATGCCAGCGCAGGGAGCAGACAATTTCTCTAACCCGTGCCTGATTTCATTGACTGAAAGGGGCACGAAAAGTGACCGACACCACCCAATCCTCAAAGCGCGCGGCAGCGCGAGTCCGGAACTTCCGCTGGCGCGTGATCGACATCGTCGTGGCGAGCGTCATCGCGGTCGCGTGCGGCGCCGTCTTCCTGGTCTGGAATGTCGCTTCTGGTCCGGCCACCGCGCCGCTCAAAGCGCTGCTCCCCGGCCTGCAAGGGCTCGGCCACGGAGTGTGGCTGTTGGCGGGCGTGCTGACGGCCCTGGTGATCCGAAAGCCGGGTGCCGCTTTGTATGGCGAGGTGGTCGCCGCTGTGGTCTCCGCGCTCGTCGGCAATCAGTGGGGCGCGACGACCTTGCTGAGCGGGGTCGTGCAGGGCCTGGGTGCCGAACTGGTGTTCCTGGCCTTCTTCTACGCGAATTGGCGTGTCTATGTCGCGGTGCTCGCGGGGATGGGCGCCGGGCTGGGGATGGTCGTGCTCGACCTGAACCTCTGGTACGCGGGCAGCGGGCCCTTGTTCTTCGCCGTGTACGCAGTGTCTGGCATCGTGAGCGGCGCGGTGTTCGCCGGGCTGCTTTCGTGGCTGCTGATGCGTGGGATCGCGAGCACCGGGGTGCTCAACCGGTTCGCCTCCGGCCGCGAGATCACGGCGCGCGTTTGACCGATCGTGCCCGGCCCCGGGCCGCTCGCATCACAGCGCGCGGCTGGGGCTGGCGGTACTCCGGCCGGAAACGCTGGGCGGTGCGCGGCCTCCACTTGCGTGTGGAGCCGGGTGAGCGGGTGCTGCTGCTTGGGGCCTCGGGCGCGGGAAAGTCGACGCTCCTGCACGCGCTCGCGGGCGTGCTCGGCGGCGAAGACGAGGGCGAGCAGGCCGGAGACCTGCTGGTCGACGGCCAGCACCCAGCGGAGGCTCGCGGCCGGGCAGGGCTCGTGCTGCAGGACCCCGATTCGCAAGCGATCCTCGCCAGGGTCGGCGACGATGTCGCGTTCGGTTGCGAGAACCTGGGGCTCGCGCGCGACGAGATCTGGCGCCGGGTGCACGAGGCGGTCCGGGATGTTGGACTCGGCGTGTCCCTCGACCGGTCCACGAGCGAACTTTCGGGCGGCCAGAAACAGCGATTGGCACTGGCCGGGGTGCTGGCCATGCGCCCCGGGTTGTTGCTGCTGGACGAGCCGACCGCGAACCTCGACCCGGAGGGCGTGGCCGAGGTGCGCGACGCGGTTTCCAGGGTGCTCGAGTCTTCCGGGGCCACGCTCGTCGTGATCGAGCACCGGGTGGATGTGTGGTTGCCGCTGGTCGACCGTGTCGTCGTGCTGCCGGGCAGCACGGACGACCCGGCGAGCGCCGATGGCGGCCTGCTGGCCGACGGCGAGCCGGATGCGGTGCTCGCCGCCGCAGGGCGGTCGCTTGCCGACGCAGGCGTGTGGGTGCCCGGCCATCCGCCAGAGCTCCCGCACGGCGGCACGTCGGCCGGCCGGCCACTGCTCGAGGCGAAGGCGCTTGCCGTGTCGCGCAATGCACGGCGCCGCACGCGGGCGAAACGCAAAGGCGCCGGGGGCGTGCCCGTACGAACGGACGTCTCGCTCGGTCTCGCCGAAGGCGAGGCGCTCGCTCTGACCGGTGCGAACGGATCCGGCAAGACCACTCTCGCGCTCACGTGCGCGGGGCTGATTCCGCCGTTCGACGGCGAGGTGATGGCCGAAGACGCGCTGCGCCAGGGTGCGGCGCCGCATCCTCTCGAATGGCGCTCGCGGGAACTGCTCACGCGGATCGGCATGGTGTTCCAGGAGCCCGAGCACCAATTGCTCGCGGGTACGGTGCGGGCCGAGCTCGAGGTCGGACCTCGCGCACTCAAACTGTCGTCTCGCGAGATCCGCGAGCGGGTGGATCGCCTGCTCGAACGGTTGCGGCTCGACCGCCTTGCCGAGGCGAACCCGTTCACCCTCTCCGGCGGCGAGAAGCGCAGACTGAGCGTGGCCACGGCGCTGGCAACCAGGCCCAGGGTGCTCGTGCTGGACGAACCGAGCTTCGGGCAGGACCGCCGCACTTGGCAGGAGCAGGTCGCGCTGCTAGCCGAGTTGCTCGCCGAGGGCAGTGCGATCATCGCCGCGACCCACGACAGGTTGTTCGTCGAGGCGCTCGCCGATCGCGAGGTGCGGTTGTGACGCGAGAAGCGCGTGCCGCTACCGGCCGGTCAGGTGCCGCGGTCGGCGCCGCACATCCGTTCGCACGAGTGAACCCCGTCGCGAAGCTCGGCGCCGCATTACTGCTCGCGGCATGTCTCGTGCTCACGATCGACCCCGTTTCGGCGGGCACGGCGCTCGCGATCGAACTGCTGCTGGTGCCGTTCATCGGAGTTCGTGCACGAGAGTTCTGGTTGCGCACGCTGCCGGTGTGGCTGGCCGCCCCGCTCACGGGTGTCACGATCCTGCTCTATGGGCAGACAAGCGGACAAGTGTATTTCGAGTGGTTCGCGATCCGGGTCAGCGACGGCTCCATGTACCTTGCAATCGCGACCCTGTTGCGTGTGCTCGCGATCGGACTGCCCGCGGTAGTGCTGTTCATCACCGTCGACCCGACCGATTTGGCCGACGGGCTCGCGCAGGTGTGGCGGCTGCCCGCCCGGTTCGTGCTCGGCGCGCTGGCGGGTCTGCGGCTGGTCGGGCTGTTCGTCGAGGACTGGCGGTTCCTCGAGCTCGCGCGGCGGGCGCGCGGGGTGGGCGACCGGGGGCGCATCCGGCGCCTGCCCGGTCAGGTGTTCGCACTGCTCGTGCTGTCGATCCGGCGTGGCTCGAAGCTTGCGACTGCGATGGAGGCACGCGGATTCGGCGGGCCCGTTAAGCGCAGCTGGGCCAGACGGTCGCGGTTCGGTTGGCGCGAATGGTTGGTTCTGGCAGCCGGACTGCTGGTCGGCCTGGTCGCGATCGCGGCCGCCGTGGTCACGGGGGAGTGGAACTTCATTGTCGGGTAGGGCACTGTCGGGTGGGTCGCCGTGGGCGGGTCGGCCTGCCGTCCTGCTCGTCGACGGGCGCAGCGGCTCTGGCAAGACCGAGCTCGCGCGCATGCTGGACACGGGTTGGTCTGAGGTGCAGCTCGTGCGGCTCGACGACATCTACCCCGGCTGGGGCGGGCTGGATGCCGGCAGCGCCCACATCCGCGACCACGTCCTAGTGCCGCTCGCGGCATGCGACGGGTCGGCGCGGCCTCGCTGGCGGCGCTGGGACTGGCTCTCACAGGGCCCGGCCGAGTGGCACGACCTAGACCCGGCCCGGCCCGTCGTGATCGAGGGATGCGGCGCGCTCAGCCGGTCGAATCGCGTCCTCGCCGAGGTCGGCGTGTGGGTCGAAATGGATGAGCCTACCCGCAAGCTTCGCGCGCTGGCCCGCGACGGTGAGACATATGGTCCGCACTGGGACAGGTGGGCTGCGCAGGAGGACGCGTTCATCGCGCGCGAACAGCCGACCGGAATCGCGGACCACGTGGTTCACGGAGACTTCGAGTCGCTCGGCCGGCTCGCGGGAAGTCTAATAGAGCGCTACGCCCGGGCTGCTCGGCCGGACTGATCTGTGCGCGCAGAAGAAGCCCGCTGCCGCTCGTGTGGAGCCC
>CAYRUW010000004.1:0-23679 GCA_964427465.1 uncultured Diaminobutyricimonas sp. | reverse complement strand
GGCGGCACGCAACCGCCGGCCGAGGGCTTGACCTATTCGGCACCGGACGCAAACGCGGCCGGCGAGGTCGAGGTACGCAATCAGCGCGGTCAAGTGACGACCGCTGCTGCGGCGAGGGCTCAGCAGGGTCAGGCCGGCCGTGCGCAGATCCGGCCCGGTCAGCCGGGTACGCGTGCGCCGGCCGCCGCCCGGGGTCAGGTCGGCGGTGCGGCGGGAACCCGCGGTCAGGCCGGCGGCGAGCGCGGCGCGTTCGGGCAGCGCACCGGGGATTCCGGGGCCGCCCCACAGAACCGCGCTCAGCGCCGCGCGCAGGAGAAGAAGCGCCGACACTGACTCGACGTGCTCGACACCCGACGATACGCGATCTCGAGCAGGCCCGAGCGCGATCCGCGACGGTTGGGTGGATCCGGGACGGTCAGGCGGTGCTCTCGCCGGGTCGCGGCTCGGCGGTGAGCAGCAGCCCTTGGGCACTGCTTGCCGACATCACGAGCTCTTCGAGCCATTCCCGGTTGATCGTCGGCATCTTGCTGCCGGCGTAGCGGAAGTAGAGCGGAACCGACCGGTCGATCCAGATTGCGTTCCGGCCGCCGTGCTCTTCGTCGTGCCACTGCAGAGTGAAACTCTCACCACGGCGCAGCTTCGTGGTTATTACAAGCTGGACGTGGGCCAGTACGCGGTCATCGAAGGGTATTTCGATGCCGGGCCCATACATCAGCTTGCCCAATGCGGCCGTCCACTCGTCTGAGGTTGTTCACAAGCCTTTGATAACAGCCTGCCCACACCGTAGGCTAATGCAGGCCCGGCCGCCTACCTAAATCTGCTCACCCGCGCAGAACTGTGCCGTTGGTTCATGGCCCGGACCTGCTCGCAAGTTTATCCACCCACTAGGTTGAGGCCAGTACGTTGGAACTGTTCGATCTGGGCAAGGCCCTCGAAGCGCAATTGTTCGGTTCACATGAGTCCCTCCAGCGGCACCCATTCTTCGACACGCACCCCGGATTGCTCAGTCGGCTGGTCTCCAAGCTCACCTATTGCGTGCGCGACGCTCAAGTGCACTACATCGCGGTAGACATGTCGCATACCTCGGTCGATGGAGCGTTCAACATCGCCGTCTACACCGAGCACCACTTGTTCCATCTCTCGTACGACCCGGCGGTCGACCACATAACGACGAGCATTCTTGCGCGACGCACGGTGCAGCTCGTGGAGGTGCTGTCCGCTCCCGACTTCATGAGCGGCGACGTGCCCGGCAGCTACGAAGGATCGGTGCGAGTGGCCGCATCGTATCCGGGGCTGAAAGTCTGGTTGCCGGGCGACAACGCCGCGACCGAGCAGAACCGGCACCAGCTCGACGACTTCTTGCCGTCTCTCATGGCAGACCTCGCCCGGCCCTGAGGCCAGGCACCAGCGGGAGTCGGCTAGAGCACGTTGACAGCCGTTGCGCGCCACCTGCGGTCCAACCCCTCAAGGCGGATGGCGACCGCTCGCGTCCGGGCCCGGCCGCGAACGATCACAACCGACTCGATGACGCCGTCTCGCGGTTCGGTGACGGTCGTCGAGCCGATCTGGAAGGTCGGCCTGGCCGACGGGCGGCCCTTGGCCTGACGGGCGCGAGTGGAGAGCACGACGCGCTTTAGCAAATGCCGGTACACGTCGTCGCTGACCCACCGCGCGATCTGCTCGAGGTCGCGTGCTCCGGCCAGGATCTCGATCACGCAGCGGGTCAGGTTCTCCAGCAGCGGTCGGGGATCGGGCAGGCTCTCGGTCGGCGTCGGCTGGTGCCCGAAGAAGTCGTCGACGTCATTGAGTTTCGCCACGCGGGCCGTACGCCTCGCAGCGGGCTGGTCGATCGCGATTGCAACCGCAGCGACCGATTGACGCGATCTCGCCTGAACCACATCCGTCTCCGTCCCACATTCCCCGGTCCGTGGTCCGCACCTGTCCCTAGATCGAACGGTCGGCCCCCGAACGCGGGTCTACTCAAGCGCAAGCCCACCGATCTGTCTACGCCCCCGATTCAAGGCTGTGGATAACCGTGGCCGTCGATCGCCGGGCGGACTACCGTGCGTGCATGCGCTGGCGGGACCTGTTCGACGACCTAGAAGGACAACTCGAGCACGAGCTCGGCGCGGAGGATTCGGGGTTGCAAGCCGAGGAGGAGAGACTCCGGATCGGCCGGCTGGCGCTGCGTGAGCGTTTGATCGCGCTCACGCGAGATGGCGCTTGCTTGCGACTGTGGCTCCCCGGCGGCGAGCAGCTCGCCGTGAGCGGGGTCACCGTGGGCCGGGACTGGCTGAGCGGCGAAATCGTCACGGAGGGAGGGCGCAAGTCGAGCGCGATCGTTCCCCTCGACGCGATCTGCGGCGTCGTGCTCGCAGCCGGCGAAGTGGATGCGAGCCTGGCCGGGGGCGATGCGACGGCCTCGTGGAACGGCGAGGCGCCGGTGCCGCTCGCGGCGCGCCTCGGCCTTGCGTTCGTCTTGCGCGACCTCGCACGCCGGCGCAGTTTCGTGGAGCTCAGGCTCACGGGCCTCGCCCTCGGCGGCACGATCGACCGGGTCGGTCGCGATCACCTGGATCTGGCGATGCACGAGCCCGGCACTCCCCGTCGTTCCCGGGAGGTGTCGCAGTTCCGGCTAGTGCCGTTCGCCCAGCTCTCCTACGTGCGGATCTAGGCGCCCGGTTGCGGCCGCCCCAACCCGCGGCCAGAAGTCATAGCTCGGGCAGGGCCGCGAAGTCCGACTGCTGCCAGAGGCTCCGCCGTCGAGACTCCTCGTACATCGCTTCGATGTACGACTCGAGCACCGTGCGCTCCACGCGCCACTGACCGCGTGCTCCCACCTTGATCGCGGGCAACTGCCCCGAACGGACGAGACCGTACGCCTGCCCGACCGAGATGTTGAGCACTTCAGCGGCATCGGCGAGGGTCAGGAAGCGGGCGCCGGGGGCATCGGACTCGGTCATGCTCCGATTATCCGCTTGAGAAGCCCTCGTAGCGGGGGTTGTGGATAACTCCCGGCCGTCCATGCCGGGAAGCGGCCAACATTGACGTGCTGTTCCGTCTGACGACAACCGGAGGTGGGCTTTGGGCCGGCAAGCAGTTTCGGATGCGCGCGGGAGATCCTTCGCGCGACTCGACCCGAGGCTCGCAGTGGGCGTTCTGCTCGTCGCCGGCTCAGTGGCCGGAGTTCTGGCGATCGTGGGCGCGGCGGATTCGAGCGTTCGAGTGTATGCGGCCGCAGCAGATCTGAGTCCAGGACAGACCATCACCGTGCGCGACCTTGAGCTTACGGGCGTGCGAATGGACGGCGGCGAAGGCCTCTACCTGAGCGAGGCCGGAATGCCGGCCGGAGGCCTCGTCGTGCAGCGCACTGTACGTGCCGGCGAGCTCGTGCCACTCAGTGCGGTCGGGCGGGTCGAGGGGGAGCGCTTCGCGGCAGTCGTGCTCGAGGTCGCGGACGGATTGAGCGGTTCGATCGAACCCGGCTCGCTCGTCGACGTGTGGGCGGCCGGCGAGATATCCAGCGATGCATACGGCCCGCCGCGGGTACTCGTATCGGCCGCGACAGTCGTGCGTCTCACCAAGAGCGAAGGGTTCGTCGACGACGGCACGCGATCCGTCGAGGTGCTCGTTCCCCGGGACCGCATCGCGCAGGTGCTCGAAGCCATGGCCAACGAGAACGCGCTCTCGCTAGTGCCGGTGTCGATCCCGCTGGAGGGATGAGATGGGACTGCGGATCGCGCTGTGCTTGCCGGTGGAGCTCGAAGACGAGTTGTCCGCTCAAGCGCTGCGGCACGGCCACGAGATCGTCGCCCGATGCGATGTCGCCGACGAACTCGCCGCCCGGCTGGAACGCGACCGCCCGGATGCGATTCTCGCCTCAGCGTCGCACCGGCAGTTGAATGCCCGCCTGATCGCCGAGAGCGATGCGATGGGCGTGCGAATCCTCGCGCTCGCGGCGGATCACCTCGAACGCCGGAACGCCTCTGCGCTGGGCTTGCACGAGTGCATCGACGCGTCGGCGCCATGGGCACACATCGAGGCCGCGATCGCGCGGGATGAGGCGACCGCTCCCGATACGCCGACTTCGCAAGCCGCGGTTGCGGCCGAGTCCGAAACGGAGCGCGGCCGGTCGCCCCAACGCGAGCAGTCCGGCGGTGGGGAAGTGATCGCGGTCTGGGGGCCCGCGGGGGCACCGGGCAGGACCACGCTCGCGATCTCCATCGCAGCGGAGCTCGCGGCCGCGGGCCGGGCCGTGACGCTCGCCGACGTGGACACCCATGGCGCGGCTGTGGCCCCCTCACTCGGCCTGCTCGACGAGACCCCGGGGTTCGCGGCGGCGTGCCGGCTGGCCGGAGCCGCGGCGCTCAACCGGCGAGAGCTCGAACGCATCGGACAGCGCTACGAATCGGCACGCGGCGGATTCTGGGTGCTCACCGGTATCGGCCGGCCGAGCCGCTGGCCCGAACTCAGCGCGGAACGGGTCGCCGCGAGCATCCGAGCGTGCCGCGCTTGGGCGGACTACACCGTTCTCGATACCGGGTTCAGTCTCGAGAACGACGAAGAGATCGCGAGCGACGTGCTCGCGCCCAAGCGCAACGCGGCCACGATCGCCGCTCTTCAGGAGGCCGACCACGTGATCGCTGTCGGCTCGGCCGACCCGGTCGGGCTCTCCAGGTTCTTGCGTGCGCACGTCGAACTGATCGAGACGCTGACCACCGATCGGGTCACGGTGGTAATGAACAAAGTGCGTTCGAGTGTCGTCGGCTTCGGCCCGCACGCGCAAGTTACGCGCACCCTCGAACGCTTCGGCGGCATAGTGTCGCCAGTGCTCGTGCCACACGATGCGGTTGCGGCGGACGCTGCGATCCTCGCCGGGCGCACCCTCGCCGACGTGGCCCCGAAGTCGCAAGCGGTGGCCGCGATCGCGGAGCTCGTCGAACACCGGGTGCTTCCGGCGCCGCTCCCGGCCGCAGGGCGCAAGGCCCGGGCGGGCAAGAGCGTTCGTGCTGGGTGACCGGCCCCGCGTTCCGGCCGCAAGTCGCGGCACAGCGGATGCGCGTGTAGCAGCGGGCGCGGCCGGATCGCGCTTGGGCGGCCGTGTCGAGGGCGCGGTCGCATTCTCGTTCGCA
The DNA here is from genome assembly GCA_964427465.1 of uncultured Diaminobutyricimonas sp. GTDB lineage: Bacteria > Actinomycetota > Actinomycetes > Actinomycetales > Microbacteriaceae > Diaminobutyricimonas. Next base: position 18,547 of record CAYRUW010000004.1, on the reverse strand, counting down.
CCCGATGGCCCGGCGGCATAACCTATACCGGTGTCGACGCTCTCGGATCTCGTGCTCGCGCAAGGGCGTTCGGACGAAGCCGACGTCGAATGGCTGCACATGCTCGTCGGCGACTGGCAGTTGCTCGCAGACCTTGCCTTCGCCGATATCGTGCTCTGGGTGCCCACGGCCGACGACGGTTTCGTCGCCGTCGCGCAAGCGCGACCGTCGAGTGCGGCTACCTTGTTCTACCGGGACTTCGTCGGCCAGCAGATTCGGCCGGAGTGGCGTCAGCAGGCCACCGAAGCGCTCGAAACCGGGCAGATCATCGACTCGACCGCGCCGGACTGGTACGAGGAGACGCCGACTCGGGTGCGGGCCGTGCCGGTGCTGCGCCGGCTGAGCCCCAGCGGCGCCGAGACCACTCGAACACCCATCGCCGTGATCACGCGGCACTCGAACCTCAGCGAGGCTCGCATGCCCGGAAGGCAGGAGGTGACGTTCAACGAGTGCGCGGACGAGTTGTTGCGCATGATCGCGAGCGCCGAGTTCCCCGACCTGAATGCGCCGAGCGAACCGAGGCGCGGTGCTCCTCGCGCATCCGACGGCCTGATCCGGCTCGATGTCGACGGCATCGTGACCTTCGCGAGCCCCAACGGGCTTTCGGCGTTCAACCGGATGGGGTTCGCAGGCGAACTCGAGGGGGAGTCGCTCGCGGAGGTGACCACGCGACTGCTCACCGGAAAGATCGTCGTCGACGAGTCCCTGCCGCTCGTGGTCACTGGTCGTGCCCCGTGGCGCACCGACATCGAATCGCGTGGGGTGACCGTGACGTTGCGGGCCATCCCGATGCGCGATCACGGCGAGCGAGTCGGCGCGATCGTGTTGTGCCGGGACGTGACCGAAGTGCGGCACCAGGAGCGCGAGCTGCTCACGAAAGACGCCACGATCCGCGAGATCCACCACCGGGTGAAGAACAATCTGCAGACGGTCGCATCGCTGTTGCGGATTCAGGCTCGCCGCACGCACAGCGAGGTCGCCCGCGAGTCGCTCAATCAGGCGATGCGCCGAGTGGCCGCGATCGCTGTCGTGCACGACACGCTCTCTGAGGGTCTAAGTCAGAACGTCGACTTCGACGTCGTGTTCGATCGCGTGCTGCTGCTGATCGCGGAGGTCGCATCCGGGCACACGACGACGGTGCGACCGAAGTCGAGCGGCAGTTTCGGCGTGCTGCCCAGCGAGTATGCGACGCCGCTCGCGCTCGCGCTGACCGAATTGGTCACGAACGCAGTCGAGCATGGCCTCGCGGGCAGGGGCGACGGCGAGGTGGAGATCGTCGCGGTCCGTTCGGGCGAGAGCCTCTCGGTGCAAGTGCGCGACAACGGCGTGGGCTTGCCCGAGGGTCAGGTGGGCGCAGGGCTCGGCACCCAGATCGTTCGCGCGCTCATCCAGGGCGAGCTCGGTGGCACGATCGACTGGCACACTCTCGAGGGCGAGGGTACCGAGGTGACTATCGAGGTGCCGCTGCTGTACCTGAGCCGTACGTCGCTCTGACCGGGATCAGGCCGCACAATGCTGCCGCGTTCCGGCTGTGGCGCGAAAGCCGACCCGATCCGGCACTTGGGCCGCGCTTCCGCGCACCGTCTCAGGACGACCGAAGCGAGTTACCGGAAGCGAATAGTGTCAGGAGGCGCGGCGGGCGCGAGCGGCGCGGCGCTTGAGGGCGCGGCGCTCGTCTTCGCTGAGTCCGCCCCACACGCCGTAGTCCTGGTTCGTCTCGAGCGCGTACTGCAAGCAGACCTCGGTCACGGAGCATCGCGCGCAGACGGCTTTGGCCTTCTCGATCTGATCGACCGCAGGGCCGGTGTTGCCTACGGGGAAGAACAGCTCGGGATCTGCGGTAAGACAGGCGGCTTTGTCACGCCAATCCATGTGGGGGTGCTCCTTTTGGGGTATTGCGTTCGCGCGATGAATTCGCACACGCGAAACCGCACGGTCGAAAAACCGGGTTCGAGTGTAGATAGGGGGTTTGAGACCCGCCCACGGCCATCGGGGGCGAACAACCTCACCTAGACTCTCATACGCCCAGAGTCAAATCAATAGTTTTTATTTGGGATATCCCTGTGAGCGAAAGACCGGGTTCGGCGCCCTTGATGGTGCTTGCCGTCCTCGTTTTCGGCGAAGCCGCGCTCATGTTGGGGACCACCGGGTTCCTGGTTTTCGAGTTGTTCGCCGAGCCCGCGCATTCGCTTGCCGGCGCGATCGCGCTCACCGCGCTCAGCGGGATCTCGGCCGGCTGGCTCGTGGTCGTGGGCTTCGGTGTGCTCTCGCGCCGGGCCTGGACCAGGGGAGCCGCACTCGTCTGGCAAGTGCTGCAGTGCGCCGTGGCACTTGGTCTCTTCCAGGGCGCGTTCGCGACCCCGGTGCTCGGCTGGTGGCTGCTGCTGCCGGCGCTCGCGGCGCTCGCGTTGTTGTTCACGCCGCAAGTCGTCTCCGCCTTGCGCCGCGACTAGCGAGCGGATGCCGCTGCCGCCTGCGCACACAGCGATCCGCGCTGGTCAGGCGGCAGACGCTGACCGCCCGGTTTCAGCGCGGGATTCCCACGCGGGCCGGCGCGTCGGAGGGGCTGCGCAACCGGCTCAGACGCCGAGCTTCTTGCGCAGTGCGGCGACGTGCCCGGTCGCCTTCACGTTGTATTGCGCGTGTTCCACCGCTCCGTTCTCGTCGATCACGAACGTGGAGCGCAGCACCCCGGTGGTCTGCTTGCCGTACAGGTTCTTCTCGCCGTATGCGCCGTAGCTTCGGTGCACCTGCAGATCCGGGTCGCTCAGCAGCGGGAAGTTCAGGTTCTCTTCGCGCTTGAACTTCTGCAACGCCGGCAGGTCGTCCTTCGAGATGCCGAGCACTTGGTAGCCGGCGCTCTTGAGCGAGTTCAGGTTGTCCCTGAAATCGCACGCCTCGGTGGTGCAGCCGGGAGTGCTCGCCGCGGGGTAGAAATACACGACGAGCTTCTGGCCCGCGTAGTCGCCGAGAGAGACCGGCCGGCCGTCCTCGTCACTGAGGGTGAACTGCGGTGCCACGTCTTTCGGCTCCAACTTGATGCCACTCATCGAACGTCTCCTTCTCGTATTCCAGGCTTGTCTCTCATGCTAATCTTGCTCTTCGGCTGGCACGGCCGCCGCGCACCTCTAGCTCAATTGGCAGAGCAACTGACTCTTAATCAGTGGGTTCCGGGTTCGAGTCCCGGGGGGTGTACAACGCAAGGGCAAGCGGGGCAGCAGGCGTCGCGCACCCCGACAAATTTCCGAACCCGTTCGCGAGCATTCCGGCCGCTTGGTTGTTCTGGGCCTTCCGGCGGGGCGTTCCGCCCAGGCACCGATCGCTTCGTGCCGAGCGCGGGCCAAGCCCGGGCGAGTCAGTTGAGCGCGATCACTACGACGTTGAGCACCAGCACGTAGCCGAGCCAGACCAGGTATGGGGCGAGCATCCAGCCGGCCAGCCGGCTGTGGCGGCCGAACTCGACGGCGGCGAACACGGTGAGCGCCACCACGAGCGCCATGAGTCCAAGGCCCAGCCACAGCGACACCGCACCGACGACGGGGAACAGCGCGAAGGTCACCGCTGTCCAGGCGGTGGCGAGCAACAACTGGGTCAGATAGAGGACCAAGCCTCGCGTCCAGAACACGTGCGGACGCTGGCGCCACATCAGCCACAGTGCGGTGGCTGCGAGTACGTAGGCGATGACCGAGGCGGGCCCTATGATTCCCTCGGCATCGCGCCATGGTGCGAGTCGTTCGTTGCCGGCGACCGAGGTCGCCGTTATCGACGAACCTGTGGATGCGACCGCAATGGTGCCGAAAATCGACACGGCGAGCACGAGCGGCGAAAAGCGGGCCGCGCCGCGCGGCCGCGTCGACGGCTCATCCGGCCCCCACAGGGCGAGCAGTTCGGCGTCGGGGTCCGACTCGGTCGAGCGCTTCAGGGCACGGCGGCGCAGGGTGAGAAGCCGGGTCTTCACGGTTCCAGTTCACCATCGGCCTGCTGGCGAGCGCAATGGCGTCGACGCAGGTTTTTCCGCGAATCGCGGATGGGTGCCATCCGTGCCGGGGCGACCATCAGGGCTCTTCTGGCGCGCCGCCAGACACCGTGTCCTCCTCGGTCTCGGCGTTGTGCTGATCCGGGTGCGGCTTGTCCGGGTCGGTGTCGGCGGCCGCCGACGGGTCTTCCTCCGGTTCGAAGTGCGACTCGCCGCCGACGCCCACCGCGATGCCCTGCTCCGAATTCGGGATCGTGTGCTCGTCGCCCAGACCGTCTTGTTTGCGCTCGTCCATGTTCACCCCGTCAGCCGTAGCTCTCGTCGACGATCGATTTGGCGATCTCGCGCAGATCGCCGTCTGAAATGGCGTCGCTAGCGCCCTGGTCGCGCACCGCTTGGTGCAGCACGGCGAGCACCTCGTCGAGGGCGCGGCCGTGGTGGGTGCTCGCGATGCCGTCCGCCGCGGTGCGCACGCGCGGATCGAGCGCCGAACGATCCGCGTGGCCGATTCGGTCCGTCATGGGTCAGACCATAACGCCGTGCACGTGGGGGTGACAGAACCCTCACGACACCTTCAGCATCCGCGCAGCAAGCGGCGCCGAGAGGTCGTCGCTCGGTCAGTAGTCGAGCTGGTCGTCGGACTCTTGCGCTTCCTGCACGACCGTGCCCACGGCGATCGCGGTCGTCGCGGCCCACGCGACCCACATCAGGATCAAGCGCCAATCGCGCGGACCCTCGCGGGTCGTCTTGATCACGCGGAGGGCGCCGAAGAGCGCGCTGAGGATCGCGCCCTTGAACAGGAACTTGAGCATCTGGTCTCCTCGCGGTTGCGTAACACGCTACAGCGAACCGGCCGGCCGGCTAAGCAAGCGGGGGCTCAGGTGGGAGGCGCCTGGGAAAGCAGCACCGGCGGAAAGTGTCCGGGTACGTTTCCGTTGATGCTCAACCCGGACTCGATGTCATCGCAACTCTCGGATCACCTCGGCGTCGCCGAGGCGATGACCGGTCTGCTGCCGGGCGTGCGCGCGACGGGTGACGCAATAATCCGGGCCCTGGAGTTCGGCGGCGTGCTCTACACGTTCGGCAACGGAGGCAGCGCCGCCGACGCGCAGCACCTCACCGGAGAGATCATCGGCCACTACAAGCGAGACCGGCGTCCCCTCGCGGCCGTAACCCTCAGCACCGATCCGACGACCATGACTTGCATCGGCAACGACTACGGCTACGACGAGGTGTTCAGCCGGCAGGTGCTCGCGCTGGCAAGGCCGGGCGACGTGGTCGCCGGTTTCACCACGAGCGGGAACTCGGCGAATGTGGTGCTTGCGCTGCAGACGGCAAGGCAGCGGAACGCGACGACCGTGCTGTTCACAGGCAGTGGTGGCGGTGCGGCGTTGCGTCACGCCGACTATGCACTCATCGTGCCCTCGGCGGTGACCGCTCGCATCCAGGAGATGCATACCTTCATGCTGCACGTCATCGCGGAGATGGTGGACGAGTGGGCGGCGGACGAGCCGTCGCTCAGCGAAGCGAGCGCCAGGCCCCGCTAGGCTGCCCAGCCTCGCTGAGCTGCCCAGCCCCGCTGAACCGCCCAGGCCCGCTGAGCGGCGGAGGACTGAACTGCGGCGAAGCGGTCATTCGGAGCCGCGGCCGATCGCCTTCAGCGCGTTGCGCGAAAACCGCGAGCGAAGGCCGCGCCGGGGGCTGCCGAGTCGGTCCCTCGCGAACGCGAGAGTCTCGACCAGCAGGTCGAGTCGCTCCTGCTCGTCGCGCACTTTGCGGGTGTTCACTTCCGCGATCACAGAGCCCTGCCACTTCTCGTGCGCGAGGTGCTCGAGCACTTCCGCCACCGGCTCGCTGCCGCGCCCCGGCAGCAAGTGCTCGTCGAACACCCGGCCCTCGTCGAGCGAGCCCGACCCGTCGCACAAGTGCACATGTCGCAACCGGGACCCCATCGCCAGCGCGAGTTCGAGCGAGTCGCGGCCTGCGAGCGAACAGTGCGAGAAGTCGATGGTCATCGCATCGCAATCGAGCTGGGTGGGATCGGAGCTGGGCGAGTAGGCCTTGATGCTGCGCCCGGCGACCTTCCACGGGAACATGTTCTCCACCGCGATCTCGACATCGAATCGCGCGGCCGTCGAGCGCACGATCGACAGGAAGTCGCGCGCATACGCGGCCTGCCAGCGGAACGGCGGATGCACCACGACGCTCGTGGCATCCAGTCGCGCAGCCAGTTCGGCGGACTTCTCGAGCTTGACCTTCGGGTCGCGCCCCCAGACGAACGTTGTCAGTAGCAGCACTGGTGCATGCACGGAGAGGATCGGCATCTCGTAGCGCTCGCTCAACTCGCGCAGTCCGTCGGCGTCGCGCGTCAACTCGTCGTTCGTGACCATGACTTCGACGCCGTCGAAGCCGGCCAGGTGGGCGAGCCGGAACGCGTGCTCGGTGCCGAGCGGGTAGACGCAGGATGTGCTCATTCCGACTCGGATCATCGCCTCGACCATAGTCCTTGCTCCTGAACGGCAGGTTGCAGACCGCTTCGGTTCTGCCACCATGGTTCGAATGGAGAACCCGTGGATCGGATTCGCACTGACCCTGGCCATCGCGCTCGGCGCGGCAGCAGCCCTCATGGTGCTCGCCGCGATCGTGACCGCACTGGTCAATAGACGCTTCAAGACCTTCGCGCCGCTCGCGCATGCGACACGCAACGCGTTCCGCGCCCTCGTGCTGCTCGTGGCCGTCTGGGTCGCCGTCGCCGTGGCGCTGCCGCCACTGCCGTGGCCGAACGTGTACGACGCTCTCGTCCACGTCTTGCGCATTCTCGGCATCGTCTTCGGTGCGTGGCTGCTGGCCAAGATCGTGCTGTTCCTCGAAGACCTGGGGCTGAGCAGGATCGACGCGCCCGACGCGGGCGAGGCGCGCCGCATCCGCACCCAGGTGCTGCTCATCCGCCGGCTCACCATAGTCGTGTTCGTGATCCTCGCTGCCGGCGCCGTGCTGCTCACGTTCGACGGAGTGCAGGCGGTGGGCGCGTCGGTGCTCGCATCGGCAGGCCTGGTCAGCGTCGTCGCGGGTCTGGCCGCGCAATCCACGCTCGCGAACCTGTTCGCCGGGATGCAACTCGCCTTCAGCGGCGCCATCCGAGTCGAAGACGTGGTCGTCGTCGAAGGGGAGTGGGGCCGGATCGAGGAGATCACGCTCACCTACGTGGTCGTGCACATCTGGGACGACCGCCGTCTCGTGCTGCCGTCGACCTATTTCACGACCACGCCGTTCACGAATTGGACGCGACGGGGATCGGATCTGCTGGGCACCGTATATCTGGATGTCGACTGGCGGGTCAGCCCCGAGCAGTTGCGCGCCGAACTCGACCGGATTCTCGAGGCGACCGAGCTCTGGGACGGGCGGGCCAAGAGCGTGCAGGTGACCGACGCCACCGGCGGACACATCCAAGTGCGGGTCCTGGTCAGCGCTGCCGACGGCGGCACCTTGTGGAGCCTGCGGGTGCACGTGCGCGAACAACTGGTGCTGTGGCTGCAGAACGGGGCCGGTCCCGCTCTACCGCGAACACGCGTGGAACTCGTCGGCGAACAGACCGGGTCTCCTACCCAGGCTGATAGTTTGGGGTGATGGCCGGCGCATCGTACGACTTTGTCGTCGTGTCCAATCGTCTCCCCGTGGATCGGGTCGTGGACCCGGACATCGGGCAGCCGGAATGGCAGACCTCGCCCGGTGGACTCGTCACGGCTCTCCAGCCCGTCATGCGGGCCTCGGATGGTGCATGGATCGGCTGGGCGGGCAAGCCCGACCTAGAGCTCGAGCCGTTCGATGCCGAGGGCATCCGCCTGATCCCGGTGCCGCTCAGCGAAATCGAGGTGCAGCGCTATTACGAGGGTTTCAGCAACGACACTCTGTGGCCGCTCTACCACGATGTGATCGCGCAGCCGACCTACCATCGCGAGTGGTGGGATGCCTATCTCGCGGTGAACCGCCGGTTCGCGGCCGCCACCGCATCCGCAACCGCGCAAGGTGGCACCGTGTGGGTGCAGGACTACCAGTTGCAACTCGTGCCGCAAATGCTGCGCGAGCTCCGTCCCGATCTGACGATCGGCTTCTTCAACCACATCCCGTTCCCGCCTTACGGCATCTACTCGCAGTTGCCGTGGCGCAAACAGATCGTCGAAGGCTTGATGGGCGCCGACGTGATCGGCTTCCAGCGACCGGCGGATGCCGCCAACTTCCAGCGCGCCGTGCGTCGGCTGCTCGGCTTCCAGGCGCGCAAATCCGACATCCACGTGACGGGTGACCAAGAGCGCACCGTGATCGCACGTGCCTACCCGATCTCGATCGACAGCCGCAGCTACGAGCAATTGGCCAGACAGCCTGAGATTCAGGCGCGGGCGAAGCAGATCCGAGAGGATCTCGGCTCGCCGTCGACGATCATGCTCGGCGTGGACCGCCTCGACTACACGAAAGGCATCGGGCACCGGCTCAAGGCGTACGGCGAATTGCTCACCGACGGCGTGCTCGACGTCGAAGACGTCGTGCTCGTGCAAGTGGCGAGCCCGAGCCGGGAGCGGGTCGAGAGCTATCGGTTGCTGCGCGACGAGATCGAGTTGACGGTGGGCCGGATCAATGGCGACTTCGGCGCGATCGGGCACCAGGCGGTGAGCTATCTGCATCACGGCTATCCGCGCGAAGAGATGGTCGCGCTCTACCTGGCGGCCGACATCATGCTCGTCACGGCACTCCGCGACGGGATGAACCTCGTCGCGAAAGAGTACGTGGCATCCCGGTACGACGAAGACGGCGTGCTGCTGTTGAGCGAGTTCGCGGGCGCATCCGACGAGCTCAAGAACGCATTGCTGATCAACCCGCACGACATCGACGGGCTCAAGGCCGCGATCGTGCGCGCGATCGAGATGCCGGCTCCGGAACGACGGCGACGGATGCGTTCGTTGCGCCGCCGCGTGCTCGAGAACGACGTGACTAAGTGGTCGACCAGTTTTCTCGACGAACTCGCCGCGGCGAAGCGCCGATGAGTGCTGCCGAGCTGCCGTCCGGCCTGGTAGCGGCGCTCGAAGAGCTCGCGCGGGTGCGCCGGCTGCTGGTTGCGCTCGACTTCGACGGCACGCTCGCGCCGCACGTCGACGATCCGGAGCTCGCGCGTGCGATCCCGCAATCGCGCGACGCGGTGCTGCGACTGCTCGCGCTGCCGGAGACTCCCGTCGCGCTCGTCTCCGGCCGGGCGCTTGCGAGCCTCGACCGGGTCTCGGAACTGCCCACCCAAGTGCTGCTCGTCGGGTCGCACGGCGTCGAGCTGCGGCTCGACGATTCGCGTGCGCGACTCGATCTGAGCGATTCGGAACTGGCCCGGGTCGGTGTGCTCGGCGAAGTGCTCGGCAAGATCGCCGAGCAGGTGCGCAATGTCTGGGTCGAAGCCAAGCCCGCGGGCTTCGCGTTGCACACGCGGCTCGCGACAGAGCACGACGGCCGCTTGGCGCAGCAGACCGCGCTCAAGTCGGCCAGGGCCCGGGTCGAGAACCTGACCGTGCGCGAGGGCAAGAATGTGCTCGAGTTCGCAGTGCGCTCCGCGACCAAGGGCGAATCGATCGAGCGATTGCGCCGGCACACCGGGGCGGATGCGGTGTTCTTCGCAGGCGACGACGTGACCGACGAAGACGCGTTCGCAGTGCTCGGCGAGCACGATGTGGGGCTGAAGGTCGGCGACGGCGAGACCCGCGCGCAGCACCGGGTGGCCGGCACCGACGAAGTCGCACGCGTGCTGCACCTCTTGGCCGACCGCCGAGAAGGTCGCCCACACCGGTAATGCGGGCGGGATCGCTCCGGTAAAATGTTCCTGCGGCGGGGGCACTTGCCCGGATCAACCGCCGGCGACGACGTTTCGCCGCCGCCTCGATAGCGATCCGGGAGGACTTTCATGCTCGTCCTCCTAGCCGTGTTCACGGCAGGGCCGCTCGCGGTGGTCGCCCTGGCGCCGAGGCTCGGCATCCGCGTCTTCTACCTCGCCGCCGCGGTGTGCGCCGCCGCGTTCGCGCACACGCTCGCACTTGCGCCGCAAGCGCTCGAAGGGTCGGGAGCCTTCGAGACGCTGCCGTGGATTCCCCAGCTCGAGTTCGCCCTCGCAGTGCGCCTGGACGCCCTGTCTTGGCTGCTCGCGCTCATCGTGACGGGCGTCGGTGCGCTCGTGCTGTTGTTCTGCTTGCGCTACTTCTCGCGCGACGACGCGACCCTCGGCCGGTTCGCGGCCACGCTGCTCGCATTCGCGGGCGCCATGTACGGGCTCGTGATCGCCGACGACGTGTTCCTGCTCTACGTCTTCTGGGAGGCGACGACCGTCTTCTCCTACCTGCTGATCGGGCACCGCACCTCTAAGAAGGCCAGCCGTGGCGCCGCCCTGCAGGCGCTGCTCGTGACGACTTTCGGCGGCCTGGCGATGCTCGTCGGCCTCGTTCTGCTTTCGATTCAGGCCGGCACGACCGCGCTCTCGGAACTGGTCGCATCGCCCCCGGAGGGGACGATGGCGACGGTGGCGGTCATGCTCGTGCTCGTCGGCGCGCTGACCAAGTCCGCGATCGTCCCGTTCCATTTCTGGCTGCCTGCGGCTATGGCAGCGCCGACGCCGGTCAGCGCCTACCTGCACGCGGCCGCGATGGTGAAGGCCGGCGTGTACCTGGTCGGCAGGTTCGCACCGGGTTTCGCAGATGCGCCGGGCTGGCGGGTGACTCTCGTCGCCCTGGGCGTGCTCGGCATGCTGCTCGGCGCCTACCGTGCCTTGCGCCAGCACGACTTGAAGCTGCTGCTCGCATATGGCACGGTCAGCCAGCTCGGCTTCCTGATGGTCGTGATCGGTTTCGGTTCGCGCGATGCGGCGCTCGCGGCTCTCGCCATGTTGAGCGCGCACGCCTTGTTCAAGGCGGCACTGTTCCTCGTCGTCGGCATCATCGACCACGACGCAGGCACTCGCGATCTTCGGATGCTCTCCGGACTCGGCCGCCGTGCACCGGCGCTCGCACTCGTCGCGGGTCTCGCGGCCGCATCGATGGCAGGGCTGCCTCCGTTCGTCGGGTTCGTGGCGAAAGAGGCGGTGTTCACCGCCTTTCTCACGGAAGCCCTCGCCGGCTCGGGCCTCGCGTGGTTTGCGCTCGCCGGCGTCGCCTTGGGCTCGGTGCTCACGGTCGCATACACCGGCAGGTTCATGTGGGGGGCCTTTGCCAGGAAGGCGGATGCGGAACCCGGGGACGGGTCTCGATACGCGCTGCGCGCTACTCGACCCGCTGAGGGGGAACCCGCGGGTCGAGTAGCGCCAGAGGCGCGTATCGAGACCGCGCCTTCGCTGCGCACTCGACTCGCTGAGGGGGACACTGCGGGTCGAGTAGCGCCAGAGGCGCGTATCGAGACCGCGCCCTCGCGACAGTCGCGTCTTGGGACCGCGCCTTCGTTCCTTGCCGCGCCCGCCGTGCTCGCCGTGGCCGGTCTCGTGCTCGGTCCGCTGGCTCCGTTCGCCGACCCGGTCTTGGCGCGCTACTCGAGCACGCTGCCCGTGTTCGCGAACGGCGTCGAAGGGGTGCCCGGCGAGGCCTACCACCTTGCTTTGTGGCACGGGCTCGAACCTGCCTTGGGCATCTCTGCGCTCGTGCTGCTGCTCGGCGTCGGGCTGCACCTCTTGCGCGACCGTGTATTCGCCTTCCAGCGCCGGGCGGCCCTCACCCGCAGCGCCTCCGACGCGTACTGGGCGACGATGCGCGGAATCGACCGCACAGCCGTGACGACCACCGCGATCACCCAGACCGGTTCGCTGCCGTCGTACCTGGGGGTGATCCTGGCCGTGCTCGTCGTCTCGGTCGGCTCCGCCCTCGTGCTCGGCGGACCCTGGCACCTGGATGTGATCCCGTGGGACCGCTCCGCGCAACTTCCCGTGGTCGCTGGAATGATCATCGCCGCCGTCGCGGCGACGGTCGCGCAGCGGAGGTTCCAGGCCGCGGTGCTCGTCGGGGTCACCGGCTACGGGGTCTCCGGACTGTTCATGCTGCACGGGGCGCCTGACCTGGCGCTGACCCAGTTGCTCGTCGAGACGGTGACCCTGGTCGCGCTTGTGCTCGTGCTGCGCCGGCTGCCTTCGCGGCTGGGCACGAAGCACGGTTCGGCCAGGCGGGGTCTGCGTGCGGTGCTCGCCGCTTGCGTGGGCACGCTCATGGCCGTGGGCGCCACGGTCGCCTTGGGCAGTCGCATCCGCCCGCCCGTTTCGGTCGCGTTCCCCGAACTCGCCGTCGAAGGCGGACACGGCCTCAACATCGTGAACGTGACCCTCGTCGACATCCGCGGCTGGGACACCATGGGCGAGCTGAGTGTGATCGTCGCCGCCGCGACCGGGGTGGCGAGTCTGGTCTTCTTGAGCAGTCGTGCCGACGGTCAGTATCGGGAGGCAACCTGGCCCCGGCGCCGGGGCCTGTTCGGCCGCATGGCGGCCGCCGACCGGCGAACGGAGCTGACCCGGTCCTGGCTCATCGCGGAAGGCACCATGGCCCCGCGCGAACGCTCCATTCTGCTCGAGGTCGCGGTGCGGCTCATTTTCCACGCGATCATCGTGGTCTCGGTGTATCTGCTCTTCGCCGGTCACAATGCACCGGGCGGCGGCTTCTCCGGAGGGCTCGTGGCCGGGCTCGCGATCGTCGCCCGCTACCTCGCCGGCGGCCGCATCGAACTCGGCGCTTCCACCCCGTTCGATGCGGGCAAGGTGCTCGGTGCCGGGATCCTGTTCGCCGCCGGCACGGCGGCCGTGCCGTTGCTGTTCGGCGTCGATGCGCTCACTTCCACATGGTGGGAGGCGGACGTCTGGCCGTTCGGGCACATCTCGTTCGTCACCTCGACATTGTTCGACATCGGCGTTTACCTTGTGGTGCTCGGGCTCGTGCTCGACGTGCTTCGCAGTCTCGGCGCCGAGGTCGACCGCCAGCGCGAGATGGAGGTGGCCCGATGAGCATCTCGATCACCGTTCTCGTGGCGATGGCGGTGCTGTACTCGTGCGGCGTCTACCTGCTGCTCGAGCGCAGCATGACGCGCGTGCTGCTGGGCTTCCTGATGCTGGGCAATGCGACCAACCTGCTGATCCTGCTAATGGCCGGCGGAGCCGGGGCGCCGCCGATTGTGGGCGAGGATGTGCCGGCGGCGATGACCGATCCGCTGCCGCAAGCGCTCATCCTCACCTCGATCGTGATCACCTTCTCGGTTTCCGCGTTCCTCATGGCACTCATCTACCGGTCGTGGCGGCTGGCCAAAGAAGACGATCTCGAACGGGATGCGGAAGACATCGCAGTCGCACAACGCGCCGTGGCGCTCGCCGCGGAGGAGTCGGACGAGACGAGCGAGGGCAGCGAATTCGACACGGGTGCGCTCAGCACAGGTGCGATCGGGAAGCTCTCGAGCACGCGCGACCAGGAGGAAGTGGACGAGACCGCCGCGGCGCAAGCAGCGGACAGCGCCTCGTACGGTCTCGGGGTCGAATCCGATGCCGATGCCGGCGGATCGCGGAGGGGGGACGAGTGAACCTGCTAGTGCCGCTCGTCGCGCTGCTGCCCCTGCTCGCCGCGGCCGCGTTGTTCGTGTTCGGCCGCTCGCCGCAGTTGCAACGGCTCATCTCGCTGTCCACGCTCGCGATCGTGCTCGCGGTGAGCGTAGTGATGGTCGTCGCGGTGGACACGGGCGATCCGCTCGTGATGGAGGTCGGCGGGTGGCAGGCGCCATTCGGCATCGTTTTGTTCGTCGACCGGCTGAGCGCGCTCATGCTCGTCGTCTCCGCCGCGGTACTGCTCGCGGTGCTCGTCTTCTCGATCGGGCAAGGCCTTGCCGACAACGATGCGGAGACGCCGCTATCACCCGCCCTACCTCGTGCGTTCGGCCGGGGTGTTCTACTCGTGCGTCGCGGGCGACCTGTTCAACCTCGACGTCGGGTTCGAGATCCTGCTCACGGCCAGCTATGTGCTCATCACGATCGGCGGCACCGAAACGCGAATCCGTGCTGGTTCCACGTACATAATCGTGAGCCTGCTCTCGTCGTTGCTGTTCCTCGCCTCGATCGCGATGATCTACGGCGCGACCGGCACGGTGAACATCGCGCACATCGCGGTGCGCCTTGCCGAGCTTCCCGCCCAGACGCAGCTCGTGCTGCACCTGATGCTCTTGCTCGCCTTCGGGATCAAGGCGGCGATGTTCCCGTTGTCGTTCTGGCTGCCGGACTCGTATCCGACCGCGCCCGCCCCGGTCACCGCCGTCTTCGCGGGACTGCTCACGAAAGTCGGCGTCTACGCGATCATCCGCACCGAGACGGTCATGTTCCCGAGCGACGAGCTCAACCCGTTGCTCATGATCGTGGCGCTGCTCACGCTCGTCGTCGGGATCCTGGGCGCGGTCGCTCAAGCCGAGATCAAACGCTTGCTCTCGTTCACCCTGGTCAGCCACATCGGATACATGGTGCTCGGGGTGGCCCTCGGCACCGAAGCCGGCGTGGCTGCCGCGATCTACTACATCGTGCACCACATCGTCGTGCAGACGACGCTGTTCCTGGTCGCGGGCCTGATCGAGCGTCGCGAGGGGAACACGTCGATAAATCGCATCGGCGGCCTGCTCAAAGCCTCGCCGCTGATCGCGGCGCTGTTCCTGATTCCCGCGCTGAATCTGAGCGGCATCCCGCCGTTCTCCGGATTCATCGGCAAGCTCGCGCTCTTCCAAGCGAGCGCCGAGCAGGGCAGCCCTCTGGCCTTCGTGCTCATCGGGGCAGGTGCACTCGTGTCGCTGCTCACCCTCTACGCGCTCGCCCGGGTCTGGAACCTGGCGTTCTGGCGCGAACCGCACGAAGTCGAGGAGTACGAGCCGATCGTCGGACGCGCGCTCGAGGAGTGGCCCTACGCTTCGCCGCGGAACTCCACTGGCGCAACCTCGCGAGTGATGGTGTGGGCGACGGGCGCGATGGTCGCGGCGAGCATCTCGCTGACCGTGTTCGCGGCGCCGCTCTACGGTATGAGCGATCGCGCCGGGGCAAACCTGCACGGGCAGACCCACTACGTTCCCCAGGTTCTGGAGACGCAGCCATGATCGAGCCGCGTACCGGATGGCGCGAACGCGGGCGGGAGCTCTGGCTGCAATTGCCGCTGCTCGTGCTCATGGTGCTGCTGTGGGGTCTGTTGTGGGGTGAGCTGTCGTGGCTGACCCTGATCACGGGCGTTCTCATCGCTTTCGTCGTACTGCGCACGTTCTACCTGCCGCCGGCAGAACTGACCGGGCGGCTGAACGTGTGGTGGGCCCTGGTGTTCCTCGCGGGCTTCCTCGGCAACGTCGTCGCGGCCTCCTTCCAGGTCGCCAGCCGTGCGCTCGATCCGAGGCCGATCCCCAAGGGCGCGATCGTCTCGGTGCGCTTGCGTTCCGACTCCGACATCATCCTGACCCTCACTGCGATCACGATCACGCTCATCCCGGGATCCCTCGCGCTCGAAGCCGACCGCACCAACTCGACCCTGTACTTCCACGCGCTCACAGCACCGGACGACGAATCGGTCGAGCGGTTCCGGCGGCAGGTGATGCAAGTCGAACGGCAGTTGATCCTCGCCGTCGGCCCCAAGGCCGACCTGGAAAGGCTGCAATCGTGACCGCCCTGTTCTTCGCAATCGCCGCGATGCTCGCGGCCGGTGCGCTCATGGCCGTGTACCGGATCGTGCGCGGGCCGTCGATCCTCGACCGCATGGTCGCATCCGACATGCTGCTCACGACGCTCATGCTCGCGATCGGGACCGAGATGGTCTACAACCAGCACACGCGCACCGTTCCCGTGCTGCTCGTGCTCGCGACGACAGCGATCTTCGCGACCGTGACCGTCGCTCGGTACGTGGCGCAGAAGGAGGGGGGCGAGGAATGATGCTCGACGAGGTGCTGGACATTGCGGTGTGGGTCGCGTTGCTCAGCGGCGCGTTCCTGACCATGGCCGCCGGCGCGGGCCTGCTGCGCTTCCCAGACGTGGTCAGCAGAATGCACGCCGCGACCAAGCCGCAGATCCTCGGGCTCATGCTCGTGGTCCTCGCGGTCGCGATCCAAGCGCGAAGCTGGGGCACATTGCTGGCGCTCATCCCGGTGATCCTGTTCCAGATGATCACGGCCCCGATCTCGGCACACATGGTGGGCCGGGCCGCATACCGGTCCGACAACGTGCGCAAGGACATGCTCTCGGTGGACGAGCTCGGGCAGGCCGAATCCGCTTTGGACGGTTCGACATCGCTGCCGCGCGTCACCGACAAGGGCGGGCCGGAACGCCATCGCCGGCGACGCCGGTCGGGCGACTCGCAAGAACCCTGAGTTCCCGGCGGATCGTTCGCCGCGTCGCACGACGCACACGCCCTAGACTCGTAGCATGCCGCGCAGCACAGAACCGGTCGATTGGAAGCCGCGGTCGCGAGTCGTCACAGACGGCATCGAGGCGACCACCTCGAGAGGAATGCTGCGTGCAGTCGGCATGGGCGATGCCGACTGGGAGAAGCCGCAGATCGGGATCGCGAGTTCGTGGAACGAGATCACGCCATGCAACCTGTCGCTCGACCGGCTGGCGCAGGCGGCGAAGGAGGGCGTGCACTCCGGCGGCGCGTATCCGCTCGAGTTCGGCACGGTATCGGTCAGCGACGGTATCTCGATGGGGCACGAGGGGATGCACTTCTCGCTCGTCAGCCGCGAAGTGATCGCCGACTCGGTCGAGACGGTCATGCAAGCCGAACGGCTCGACGGTTCGGTGCTGCTCGCCGGCTGCGACAAGTCCATCCCGGGGATGCTCATGGCCGCCGCGCGGCTCGACCTGGCATCCGTGTTCCTGTATGCCGGCTCGATCGCTCCCGGCTGGGTCAAACTCAGCGACGGGACGGAACGCGAGATCACCATCATCGACTCGTTCGAGGCAGTCGGCGCGGTCAAGGCCGGCAAGATGAGCAAAGAGGACGCCAAGCGCATCGAATGCGCGTTCGCTCCCGGCGAGGGCGCATGCGGCGGCATGTACACCGCGAACACCATGGCGAGCGCGGCCGAGGCGCTCGGCTTGAGCCTGCCCGGCTCGGCGTCGCCCGCGGCCGCCGACCGCCGACGCGACTACTACGCGCACCGCTCCGGCGAAGCGGTCGTCAACCTGCTCAAGCAAGGGATCACCGCGCGCGACATCCTCACCAAAGAGGCGTTCGAGAACGCCGTGGCCGTGGCGATGGCGCTCGGCGGTTCGACCAACCTCGTGCTGCACTTGCTCGCGATCGCCAACGAGGCCGAAGTCGAGCTCCCCCTCGACGACTTCAACCGCATCGGCGGCAAAGTGCCGCACGTCGGCGACCTCAAGCCGTTCGGCGAGTTTGTGATGAACGACGTCGACCGGCACGGCGGCATCCCGGTGCTCATGAAGGCGCTGCTCGACGAAGGGCTCATGCACCCGGATGCGCTCACGGTCACCGGCAAGACGCTCGCCGAGAACCTCGCCGAGCTCGCGCCGGCACCGATCGACGGGAAGGTGCTGCGCTCGCTGGACAACCCCATCCACCCCACCGGAGGCCTCACGATCCTGCGCGGCTCGCTCGCGCCGGACGGCGCGGTGGTGAAGACTGCGGGTTTCGACGCCGACGTGTTCGAAGGGCCGGCTCGGGTGTTCGAGCGCGAGCGCGCGGCGATGGACGCGCTGACGAACGGCCAGATCAAGCACGGCGATGTTGTCGTCATCCGGTATGAAGGCCCGAAGGGCGGCCCGGGGATGCGCGAGATGCTCGCCATCACGGCCGCGATCAAGGGCGCCGGCCTCGGCAAAGATGTACTACTCTTGACTGACGGTCGATTCTCCGGCGGCACAACCGGCCTGTGCATCGGCCATATAGCTCCCGAGGCGGTGGACGCAGGTCCGATAGCCTTCTTGCGCGATGGTGATCTGATACGGGTCGATATCGCAGCCCGGTCGCTCGATCTACTGGTCGACGAGGCCGAGCTGGAGGCCCGCCGCATCGGCTGGGCCCCCCTTCCTCCGCGCTATACCCGTGGCGTTCTCGCGAAGTACTCGAAACTGGTCCGCTCAGCCAGCATGGGCGCGGTCACCGGGTGACTTCGCGCATCCGATGATTCGAGAACACAGAAAGTCCCAAATGTCGACGCCAGCGACAGCAACACCGCAGATCCTGACCGGCTCCGGAGCCGTGCTCGCCACGCTCGAGAAACTCGGCGTGACCGACGTCTTCGGCATCCCCGGAGGTGCGATCATGCCCTTCTACGACGAACTCATGGCCTCGAAGGCCATCCGGCACATCCTCGTCCGGCACGAGCAGGGCGCCGGGCACGCCGCGGAAGGCTACGCGGCCGCGACCGGCAAGATCGGAGTCGCGATCGCGACCTCCGGGCCGGGCGCGACCAACCTCGTCACCGCACTCGCCGATGCGCACATGGACTCGGTGCCGATGCTCGCGATCACCGGGCAGGTGTTCTCCACCGTCATGGGCACCGACGCCTTCCAGGAGG
>CAYRUW010000003.1:0-24098 GCA_964427465.1 uncultured Diaminobutyricimonas sp. | reverse complement strand
GCTAGCGCGGGGCTGATCGCGTGCAACACCTGGGCGCGCCGGACGGACGGCCTGAGCTTCTTGTGCTCCGGGCGCTCAAGCTCGGCGACCTGCTCGTGTCGGTACCGGCGCTGCATGCGATCCGGCGTGCGCATCCTGAGCACCGGCTGATCCTCGCCGCGCCGGCATGGCTCGAACCCATCGCAGAGCTCGTCGGCGGGGTGGATGCTCTGCTCCCGACCCCGGGGCTGGACGAGCCGCTGGCCATCGAACCGCGCCGCGTGCACACGGCGATCAACCTGCACGGCAAAGGCCCGGAGAGTCGCACCCGGATCGAAGAGCTCGAGCCGCAAGTCCGGCTCGGGCACGCGGGTCCGGGCTGGCCAGGGCCGGACTGGGTCGACGGACTGCACGAGCGAGAACTGTGGGCCAGACTCGTCTCTTGGCATGGCATGCCGGCCGATCCCGGCGACGTGCGCCTCGAGGATCCTGGGGAGAGCACGCGACCGGGTTGCGCGATCGTGCACGTCGGTGCCCACTACGGCTGCCGGATGTGGCCGGCCGAGCGGTTCGCGGTCGTGGCTTCCGCGCTCGCCGCGGACGGTGCCGATGTCGTACTCACGGGCAACGCTGCCGAACGTCACCGCGCACTCGAGGTCGCCCGGCTCGCCGAGCTGGAGCCGGATCGCATGCTCGCCGGCCGGGTCTCGTTGCGTGAGTTCGCTGCGCTCGTCGCGCACGCGGGTCTCGTCGTGTCTGCGGACACCGGTGCCGCGCACCTGGCCTCGGCATTCGGCACGCCGTCGGTCGTGATCTTCGGCCCGGCTCCGGTCGAGGAGTGGGGCCCGCCGCCCGGCCCGCACATCGTGCTCACCGATCCGCGATTGCGCAAGGGCGACGTGTTCAGCGACGAGCCCGATCCGGCCTTGCTCGCGGTCACGGCCGACGACGTGGTCGCAGCGGCACGCGGCTTGCTTGCACGCGATACCAGGAGCGCGGTTCCGCTCGTTGCAGGCGACTAGCCATCGCCGGCCGGCTCGCCCGCTTCAGGTTGGCCGTTCGCGCTGCTGTACATGTGGGTGAGGATCGCGCTCGTGATCGGGCGCCGGTCGCTCTCGTTCGCTGCAAGCAGCATCGCCGACGGTTCCAGGTCCGAGATCGGAATGAACACGAGTTCGGCACTGCCATTGGATTCGGCGACGGATTCGCTCGTGATCGCCATTCCCCGCCCGGCCGAGACGAATGCGAGCATCTCCTCGACGGTTCTGGCCGGCGGGCCCACCGCCTGCGGGACCCGCCCGTCCGGCCGCGGGTTCACGAGCCAGAAGTCCCGGTCCGATGCCGCATCGATGATCGGCTCGCTCGCCAAGTCCGCGATGCTCACGCTCTCGCGACCGCTCTGCTCGTGTCCGATGCGGAACACGGCGACGCGGGGTATCTCGCCTAGCCTCGCAATGCGCAGATCCTCGGCTTCGAAGGATGGGCTCCGCTGCAGGAACACCAGGTCGAGCTCGCCTCTGCGCAAGCTGCCGAGTTCCTCGCCCCAGGCGACGTGCTGCAGTTCGATGTGCGTCGGCAGGACCGCGCTTAGTTCCAGTGCCCTCCGAACGAGGTCTCGCGGGGTGTTCGTGCTGAACCCGATTCGAATCGTCGTCTTGGCGGAGACCTGGCGGGCCGCTTGCACCGCCCTGCCCATGCGATCGAGCACGTCGATCGCCGCGGGCAACAAGGTCTCGCCGGCGGGGGTGAGCGCGAGGCCCCGGGTGGAGCCGCGAGGTCCGCGGACGATCAACGCCGAGCCGACGATCCGTTCGAGCCGGCGAATGCCCTGGCTCAACGCGGGTTGCGAGACGTGCAATTCGTCGGCCGCGGCACTGAAGCCTTGGGTGCGCGCGACTGTCACGAAGTACCGCAGCAACCGGAAATCGAAGTCTGGCGCAAGGGGCCGGCTAGGTGACATGGGGCGTTCTTGATCCTATAAGCGGGGCTGATAAGAGGAGTTCCATTGCCTATTCGACCACAAGCCGCGGCGCGACGTATCGTGCTGACATTCGCACTGGTGGTGGTTGTGCGGGTGTGGGTTGGGGTGTTGTGGGAGTTGGTGTGGTTGGTTTCTTTGCGGTCGTTGGGTGGGTTGCCGAAGGCTCATTTGCATGTTCATGTGGATGGTTCGTATCCGGTTGAGGCGGTTCGGGAGTTGGCTGGGCGGCGGGGCCGGGGTTTTGTGGTGCCTGAGGCGTTCGGGGATGTGAACGAGTTCTTTTCGGCGTATGGGTTGGTGCCGGAGTTGGTGGCCGATCATGAGGATCTGGCGGGGTTGTGCCGGGCGTTGGTGTTTCAGGAGGCGGCTGAGGGTGTGGTTTATCTGGAGCCTGCGGTGGAGCCTCAGTTGTATGCGCCGAGGTTGGGGGATTTCGGGCAGGTGTTGCGGACGATGCTTGCGGCGTTTGCTGAGGCGGGGGCGGATGCGGGTGTCGAGGTGGGGGCTCTGGTCACGGTCAATGTGGATGTGGAGGAGTCGATTGCCGAGGAGTTGGCGGGGGTTGCTGCCGGTCATGCTGGTCGTGGGGTGACGGCTTTTGGTACTGCGGGTTTTGTGGAGCCGGCGAATCTGGGGCGGTTCCGGTCGTCGGTGGGGATAGCGCGAAGCGCGGGTCTTTCGATTGTGTGTCACGCCGGTCAGACGGGTGGGCCGGACAGTGTCGTGGAGGCGTTGGACGAGCTTGGGGCGGATCGTGTTTCGCATGGGTTCCGTGCTGTTGAGAGTGCGCAGTTGCTGGCTCGGTTGGCGGGGGAGCAGGTTGTTTGCGATGTGTGTCCGGTTTCGAATGTGAAGCTCGGGTTGGTTTCGGATGTGGCGGTGCATCCGGCTCCGCGGATGGTGGCGGCTGGGGTTCCGGTGACGTTGAACGCTGACGATCAGCTCTGGTTCGGGGCCAGTGTCACGGATCAGTACCAGATCGCGCGGGATGTGTGGGGGTTGGACGATGTGGCGTTGTCTTCGTTCGCTCTTGCCGGGGCGCTTGCTGCGGGCATGAGCGAGACGACCAGGAACCGGTTACGAGACGGCGTTCAAGCATGGCTCACCCAAGACACGGGTGCGGCCGACGGCAATCAAGCGAAGAAAGGCACTGTCGAGTGAAGACCATTCTGCTGGGGGCGTTCGAGATCAACCAGGTGAACCTCACCAGTCAGGGGCTCTGGGCGCACCCCGAGCAAAACACCTACCGGTACAAGGAACTGGACTACTGGATCGAACTCGCACGATTGCTCGATCGTGGGCGATTCGACTTTCTGTTCCTCGCCGATAGCTACGGCTACCCGTTGCTCAACGGCCAGACGCCGCAAGTCACGTTCGAACAAGCGGTCGAAGTGCCCAAGAACGACCCGATGCTGCTGATCCCGGCCCTCGCCGCCGCGACCGAGCAATTGAACTTCGCGGTCACCTCGTCGACGACCTTCGAAGAGCCTTACGCGAACGCGCGCCGCTTCGCGACCCTCGACCATCTGACCCGCGGCCGGATCGGATGGAACGTCGTGACCACCAGCAGCGCAGTCGTCTCCGAGTTGTTCGGCCGCAAGCAGATCCCGCACGACGAGCGCTATGCGATGGCTCAGGACTTCCTCGACCTCAGCTACAAGCTATTCGAAGGGTCGTGGCACGACGAAGCGGTGCTCGTGGACAAGACCGCGCGAGTGTACGCCGACGCGAGTCGCGTGCGCATGGTCGAGCACGAAGGCCCGTACTTCACTTCGCGCGGATACTTCAACTCGGAGCCCTCGCCGCAGCGCACGCCGGTGATCGTGCAAGCGGGCGCCTCCGCGACCGGTCGCGCGTTCGCAGCGTCGAACGCCGAACTCGTGTTCGTGCAGGGCAAAGACGAGAAGATGCTGCGTTCCCAAGTGGACGACCTTCGAGCATCCGCGGTCTCAGCCGGCCGTCCCGCCGACGCGATCAAAGCCATCTCGGGACTTTCGGTGGTCACCGGGTCCTCCCACGCCGAGGCACAGGACAAACTCGAAGAGTATCTGTCATGGGTCGACGCGGATGCGGCGCGCGCCTACTACGCGATGATGACGGGAGTGGATTTGGCCGCCCTCGATCCGGATTCGTCTTTCTCGAAGGTCACGACCGAGGGTGGCCGTACCCAGGTGGAACGGTACAAGGACACCTCGGTGCGCGAAGCCACCGCCGATTTCATCAGGCGCGGCATGCGCGAGTTGATCGTCGTCGGCGATGCGCGGGAGGCTGCGGAGCAGATTGCCGCGATCGTCGAAGCGACGGACCTGGACGGCTTCAACTTCACGCCGTTCGTCTCGCCCGGTTCCTATGTGGAGTTCATCGAGAACGTCGTGCCCGAACTGCAGCGGATGGGTCTCGTGCGCGGCGAGCATACGGCGAGCACGTTCCGCGAACGACTTTTCGGCGAGGGCCGCAAGCGCGTTCCGGCAACGCATCCGGCCGCGAAATTCGGATTCGCCCCGGAACCCGCTGAGGGGACGGCATGACGTACGCGGCGTTGCCCAGGTACGAATCCGATCCGTTCGAGCTGCGCCGGATCTTCTCGCACTTCCCTTCGGGGGTGGTGGCGCTCCTAGCCGAGGTGGACGGCACGCCGCACGGCATGATCGCGTCCGCATTCACGGTGGGGGTGTCGATCGATCCGCCGCTGGTCTCGTGCGCGATCCAGAAGACATCCTCCACCTGGCCGGTGCTCAGGCGCGCACACACGATCGGAGTCTCGGTGCTGGCCGAGGATCAGGGCGAGCTGGGCCGGCAGATTGCGGGCAAGGATCGCAGCAAGCGCTTCACGGGCGTTCCGCTGCGCAGCACTGGTTCGTCCGCTCGTTTCATCGCGGGTGCACCGGTGTGGTTCGAGTGCGTGCTTTACGACGAGTTCCCGGCGGGCGACCACACGGTCGCGCTGCTGGAGGTGCAGGGACTCGGCGCCGATCCGGATCTCCAGCCGCTCGTCTTCCATCGCTCGTCGTTCCGTCAATTGCATCTGCCGGACGCACAGCAACCTGCCGAGGAGGACTAGCCGGGCTTTCGACGCAGTACGCCTGTGCGACCGGGAACGCGGCATAACTTCCGCTCATAGAGGGCCAGGTTTTGCTTATTCGACGGCGCCAGACGGCCCCCGTATAGTGCTGACATTCGCACTGGTGGTGGTTGTGCGGGTGTGGGTTGGGGTGTTGTGGGAGTTGGTGTGGTTGGTTTCTTTGCGGTCGTTGGGTGGGTTGCCGAAGGCTCATTTGCATGTTCATGTGGATGGTTCGTATCCGGTTGAGGCGGTTCGGGAGTTGGCTGGGCGGCGGGGCCGGGGTTTTGTGGTGCCTGAGGCGTTCGGGGATGTGAACGAGTTCTTTTCGGCGTATGGGTTGGTGCCGGAGTTGGTGGCCGATCATGAGGATCTGGCGGGGTTGTGCCGGGCGTTGGTGTTTCAGGAGGCGGCTGAGGGTGTGGTTTATCTGGAGCCTGCGGTGGAGCCTCAGTTGTATGCGCCGAGGTTGGGGGATTTCGGGCAGGTGTTGCGGACGATGCTTGCGGCGTTTGCTGAGGCGGGGGCGGATGCGGGTGTCGAGGTGGGGGCTCTGGTCACGGTCAATGTGGATGTGGAGGAGTCGATTGCCGAGGAGTTGGCGGGGGTTGCTGCCGGTCATGCTGGTCGTGGGGTGACGGCTTTTGGTACTGCGGGTTTTGTGGAGCCGGCGAATCTGGGGCGGTTCCGGTCGTCGGTGGGGATAGCGCGAAGCGCGGGTCTTTCGATTGTGTGTCACGCCGGTCAGACGGGTGGGCCGGACAGTGTCGTGGAGGCGTTGGACGAGCTTGGGGCGGATCGTGTTTCGCATGGGTTCCGTGCTGTTGAGAGTGCGCAGTTGCTGGCTCGGTTGGCGGGGGAGCAGGTTGTTTGCGATGTGTGTCCGGTTTCGAATGTGAAGCTCGGGTTGGTTTCGGATGTGGCGGTGCATCCGGCTCCGCGGATGGTGGCGGCTGGGGTTCCGGTGACGTTGAACGCTGACGATCAGCTCTGGTTCGGGGCCAGTGTCACGGATCAGTACCAGATCGCGCGGGATGTGTGGGGGTTGGACGATGTGGCGTTGTCTTCGTTCGCTCTTGCCGGGGCGCTTGCTGCGGGCATGAGCGAGACGACCAGGAACCGGTTACGAGACGGCGTTCAAGCATGGCTCACCCAAGACACGAGTATGACCTCATCAACTACTGGCTCTTAGCCCCTAAGGAGAGAAATTGAATTCTTACAGTCCTGCACCCGAGCGCTACGAGAGCTTGCCCTACCGACGCGTAGGCCGCAGCGGCCTACGGCTGCCGGCCGTCTCGCTCGGGCTCTGGCAGAACTTCGGCGATGCGACGCCGGTTGCGAATCAGCGAGCCATAATCCGGCGGGCATTCGATCTGGGCATCACGCACTTCGACCTCGCCAACAACTACGGACCCCCGTACGGCAGCGCCGAGATCAATTTCGGCCGCATCCTGAACGAAGATCTCCGAAGCCACCGCGATGAGCTGATCATCGCGACCAAAGCCGGGTACGACATGTGGCCCGGTCCCTACGGCGAATGGGGTTCTCGCAAGTATCTGCTGGCGAGCCTGGACCAATCGCTCAAGCGCATGGGCCTGGAGTATGTGGACATCTTCTACTCGCACCGCTTCGACCCCGAGACGCCGCTCGAAGAGACCATGGGCGCGCTCGATCAGGCGGTGCGCTCGGGCAAGGCTCTCTATGCGGGCGTTTCGAGCTATTCCGCCGATCGCACCCGGGCCGCGGCCGAGATTCTCGCCGACCTCGGCACCCCGATGCTGATCCATCAGCCGTCGTACTCGATGTTCAATCGCTGGATCGAAGACGAACTCGTGCAGACCGTAGAAGAGCTCGGGGTCGGGGTCATCGCGTTCTCACCTCTTGCTCAGGGGTTGCTCACGAGTCGCTACCTCAACGGCGTGCCGAGCGATTCGCGGGCCGCACGCCAGGGCTCGCTCAAGTCGGAGCACCTCGCCGAAGAGACCCTTGAGGCGATCAGGGCGCTCAACGCGATCGCCGAGGGCCGCGGGCAGTCTCTCGCGCAATTGGCGCTGGCATGGGCGCTGCGCAACGATGTGGTCAGTTCGGTGCTCGTCGGCGCCTCGAGCGTCGGCCAGCTCGAAGACAATGTGGCCGCGGTGAACAAGCTGGGCTTCTCCGAAGAGGAGTTGGCCCAGATCGACGTGCACGCCGTCGATCGCGGCATCAACCTCTGGCAGCGTTCGAGCGCCAAGTAGCAAAGCGGCGTGCAGCCAGCGCCAAGCCCGGGCCGGCGGGCCCGAGCTTGGCGCTGCTTGCTTCACGCCGAGAGCGGCAGCGCAGTGCCGTCGGGACTCGAGGTCGATCCGAGTTTCGCATGGCTATTGGATTTGGTTATACGACCATATGAACTGCGAATTGGACGTGCTCGCGTAGCGGACCTAAGGTCCCGTGTTAGCGCGGCATCTCGCCGCTATCCCCCATCAAGAAATCAGGAGCGACGATGCTTGACCATTCCACGAGAAAGTCCGCTTCCGGCAGATTCCGGATCGGCACTGCCCTCGCCGTAGCGGGACTCATGCTCGCAACGGCCGGCTGTGCCGCCGACGGCGACACCGGAAACGACGAGGGCCTGCAGCAGATCAGGTTCCAGCTCGACTGGGTGAAGAACCACCAGTTCGCCGGCCTTTTCGTCGCCGACGAGAACGGCTGGTACGAAGACGCCGGCATGAGCGTTGAGTTCCTCGATGGCGGCGACATCGCCTCGACCGCAGCCGTCATCGCCGGAGGAGGCGCGGAGATGGGGATCGTGTCGAACATGTCGCGGCTCGTCGACGCCATCAACGAAGAGGCCGATCTGGTGGTGGTAGGCACGATGCTGCAGCAGTCGCCCGCTGGCTTGATGACGCTGCCCGACCTCGAGATCGACAGCGCCGAAGACCTGGTCGGGCTGCGCATCGGGACCGACGAGGCGGGGCAGAACGATATCAACGCGTTGTTCAAGGTGAACGGGCTCGACACCGACTGGGAGCACGTACGTGTCGGCTTCGACGCCGCCCCGCTGTTCGAAGACCAGATCGACGCCTACTACGCATATGTGACCAGCCAACCGGTCGGCTACTTGCTCGACGACATCGACGTGAACACGATCACATTCGCCGACTTGGGCTTCGACTCCTACGGTGGCCTGATCGTCACGACGAGTTCCTTCCTCGAAGAGAACGAGCAACTGGTCCGCGACTTCCTTGCGGCGAGCGCCCGTGGATTCGAGAGCGCGATCGAAGACCCGGCGGCGGCCGTGGAGATCACGATGAACGGACCGGGGGCCAACCTCGGCCTCGACGCTGAAACCTCCCGGGTGAGCCTCGAGCTCCAGCTCGAGCTCATGGTGAACGAGTTCACCGAGGAGCACGGCATGTTCGCACTTGACATGGATAGAATCACCGGTTCGATGTACGACTCGCTGCTGGCCTCGGGACGCACCGAGCTGCCCGACGCGAACGACATCTTCAAGACCGGTCTGACCGGAGCGGAGTAGCAGATGGCGATTTCGTCAGCGGTCGAGTCGACGTCCACGACGATCGATTCAGCCCAAGCGGATGGTTTGGAGTTCCGCGACGTCTCGAAAACGTTCCGGCTGGCCGGTGGCCGTGAGGTCCCGGCGCTGGCGGAATTCGCCCTTCAGGTTCCGCGCGGGCAGTTCGTCGCGCTGCTCGGCCCCTCGGGCTGCGGCAAGTCGACCGCTTTGCGGATCGCAGCGGGCCTCGAGAACCCTGACCGGGGCACGGTCAGGGTTCTCGATGAGGCCCCCGAACAAGTGGCGGCCACCGGCCGCCTGGGCGTCGCGTTCCAGGACAACGCCCTGCTGCCGTGGCTCTCGGTGGCCAGGAACATCGCGCTGCCGTACAAGCTCATGCAGCGCGAAGTCGACACCGACCGGGTCGACTACCTGATCGACCTGGTCGGCTTGAGCGACTTCCGCAAAGCGAAGCCACGGCAATTGTCGGGCGGCATGCGCCAGCGGGTCTCGATCGCTCGTGCGCTCGTGCTCGCCCCGCAACTGCTGCTTCTCGACGAGCCGTTCGGTGCGCTCGATGCGGTCACGCGGCACCGGCTGAACGTCGAGCTCGCCCGCATCCTCGCCGAAGAGCGCTCCACGACCTTGCTCGTGACGCACTCCGTGGAAGAGGCGGTGTTCCTCGCCGACCGCGTGGTCGTCATGACGCCACGGCCCGGAACCGTCAAGCAGATCGTCGACGTGCCGTTCGGCACCGAACGCTCCCGGCAGACTCTCGAGGACCCCCAGTTCCAGGAACTCGTGACCGCGCTGACCAAGAGTCTCGACGAGACGACGCCCGGAACGGAAGACCGATGACCGCGCTTGCGCAACCCACGCGAAGCCGGCCGCGGCTGCTGTCGTTGCCGTCGGCGCGCACGAGCAAGGTGCTCGCCGGTGCGATCTCTTTCGTGCTGCTCTTGCTGCTCTGGCAGTTCGTGGGTTCGCTCGGTCTGCTCAGGTCGATCCCGCCGACAACGGCGGTGGCGGAGACGATCTTCGCGAGGAGTGACCTGCTGCTGCGATCCACCGCCGCAACAGGCATGCAAGCGCTCATCGGTGGTTCCATCGGCTATTTCGGCGGAATCCTGATCGCGGCGCTGGCAGCCGTGGTGCCGAAAATCGAAAGCGGCCTACTGCGGATCGTGATCACCATCAACTCGATCCCGATCATCGCGCTCGGGCCGATCTTGATGACGGTCGGCGATCGTTCGACGATCCCATATGTGTTCGCTGCGATGGCGGTCCTGTTCACGACGACCGTCACGGCGATCGCAGGGTTCGGCTCGGCAACGCGCAGCAGCCTCGACATGATGAGAGTCTTCGGCGCGAAGCGACGCCATGTGCTGTTGCGCTTGCGCCTGCCGTCGGCGTTGCCGAGCTTCGCCGACGCGCTGCGACTCGGCGTACCGGCAGCCGTGCTCGGTTCGGTGCTCGGCGAATGGTTCGGCGCCGACACCGGCTTGGGGGTGCTCATGGTGTCGGCGATGCGCAACATCCAGTACGAGCTGCTGTGGGCGGCTGCGGTCGCATCCGTGGTCATTTCGTTCCTGGCCTATTCGCTCGCCACAGGGCTTGAGGCCGTGATGTCCGGCGTGTTCGGCCGAAGCGACACGATCCAGAGCTCGGCTGCAGGACAAGCGGGGAAGGGCCGTCGCGGCGGGGGCGCCG
Organism: uncultured Diaminobutyricimonas sp.; assembly: GCA_964427465.1. Taxonomy (GTDB): domain Bacteria; phylum Actinomycetota; class Actinomycetes; order Actinomycetales; family Microbacteriaceae; genus Diaminobutyricimonas. The sequence goes on along the minus strand of CAYRUW010000003.1, from coordinate 13,871 downwards.
TGTTCCTCGGCGTGGTCGCGGCCGTGGTCGTCGCCGCTTGGGCACTCTGGGTGAACCTGGCCGATATTCCGCTGCTGGTCGCGCCGAGCCCGCTCGATGTGCTCGGTGCGTTCCTCGGCGCTCCGCTCGAGTTCATCTCCGCTTCGGGAGTCACGATCGGGATCGCTTTCGGCGGAATGGCCCTCGGCGCACTGCTGGGTGCAGCGCTGGCCATGGTCGTCGAGTTCGCCAAGCCGATTCGTCAGCTCGTCTCGCCGCTTGCCGTGCTCGTGCCGACCATCCCGATCGTCGTGCTCATTCCGGTGCTCGGCGGGATCTTCGGCTACGGAGTGCTCACGGTGTTTGCGGCTTGCACGCTCATGGCGTTCTTCCCGTTCTTCACTTTGCTGCTGTCGGGGCTCGCGGTGCGCCCGCCGGGTTCGGCCGACCTGTTCCGGGTCTACCGCACCGGAAGGTTCCGCACGCTATTGCGGCTATCGGTTCCGGCGTCGGTGCCTTCGCTGCTGCTCGCGTGCGAGTTGGCTGCGGCGAACTGCTTCCTCACCGCGCTCACCGCGGAGTGGCTGATGGGGCAAGGCGGCATCGGTCGTCTGCTCAGCGAGAAGCGCGCGTTGCTCGACACCGCCGGCTCCTGGACCGCTGTCGTATTCGCCATGGTGCTCGCGATCATGACGTATTCGGCGGTCGCGGCCCTCAAGCGCTGGCTTTCGCCGAAGTGGAGTTGAGCCGGGCGCGCCGCGAGCGGCGAACGCGCCGCCACGGTCGAACGCGCCGCGACGGTCGAACGACCTAGGCTGCGTACGGTTCGGAGAATTCGGCGACCAGCTGGGCCCAGCATCCGGGATATCGCGATCTGTGGTCTTCGCGCCGCACCAGGAACACGCCTGCCTGGTCCGCATCGACCAGCGGCAGGGTGACCGCGTCGACGTTTCGCCACCTATGGGAGATGCTCGCGGCGACGATCGCGACGCCGTACCCGGCCGCGATGAAAGCCTCCATCTCTTCGACCGAGTTGCCCCGCTGCTTCGCGACGGATCGTTCGAGTCGGTTGTCGCACAGCCAGAAACCGCGATCGAAGAACGGGTCGGCTGCCTCCGGGCTCGTCTCGCCGGGGTCGAGTACGGGCACGTCGGCGAGGTCTTGCACGGTGACGGCTTCGCGCGACGCGAGCTCGTGATCGGGCGGGACCGCTACGGCGAGCGGGTAGGTGGCCACTTGCTCCGCGTCGAACCCCTCGAAACTCTGGCCCGCTCGTGCGGTCACGAACGCGAAGTCCACACTGTTCGTGCGGAAGCTCTCGGCTTCTTGCCGCCACGGGATGTGGGCCGGCAGTACTTCGGCGCCGAGCCCGCGCAGCGCCTTCACGGCGCGGCGCACGTGCTCCGGTGGCGTGCTCGTGGCGAAACCGAGCCGTAGGGGTGCACGGCTGTCGACCGCCGTGTGCCGGGCTCGAAGCACAGCGGCGTCGAGCTCGTGCAGGGGGCCTTCGACATCCGCGAGCAGCGCGGTGCCGAGCGGCGTGAGGGTCACCGGGGGCGTGCCCTTCGAGGGAGTGTTCCGGTACAGCAGCGCGCCGCCGATCTCGCGCTCGAGCTTCCGGATGCTCAGCGTGAGTCCGGGTTGCGACAGGTGCAACCGTTCGGCGGCTGCGGTGAAGCTTCCCGCTGTCGCGACGGCGATCAGATGCCGTAATTGTCTTAGTTCCATGGGGGATCGGGCTGCGCTCCGGTAACTATCAGTTTTGCTTATACCACGATAGCAGCTCGGTATTAGACGTCCATTTGGGCTCCACGTATCGTCACGTGAATAGGCGCTGTGCGTCTCCGGGTGGTCGGGGACGAAGCGCCCGAAATCGTCAACGCCGAAGGAAACCATGCAGAAACAACTACTCATCGGCGCATTCGAGTTCAACGGTCTGAACCTGGCCACTCAAGGACTCTGGGCGCGAGACGACCACAACAGCGTGGACTACAAGAACCTGAGCAGGTGGACCGAGCTGGCACGTCTGCTCGACCGGGGCGGTTTCGACTTCCTGTTCCTAGCCGACAGCTACGGATATCCGGTGATCGACGGCGAACTGCCGGATGTCGCACTCGAGCAAGCGGTCGACATCCCCAAGAACGACCCCATCCCGCTCATCCCCGCGCTCGGTGCGGTGACCGAGAATCTCTCGTTCGCGGTGACTGGCTCGACCACCTACGAAGCGCCCTATGCCAACGCGAGACGGTTCGCCACCCTCGACCATTTGACCGACGGCCGCGTCGCCTGGAACGTCGTCACGACAAGCAGCGAAGTCGCCGCAAGACTCTTCGGTCACGATGCGCACACCCAGCACGATCAGCGCTACCGGATCGCCGACGAGTTCATGGACCTGAGCTACCGGTTGTTCGAGGGCTCATGGGAAGACGATGCGGTCGTCGCAGACAAGGCACGGCGAGTATACGCAGCGCCCGGCAAGGTGCATGAGATCGACTTCGCGGGCGAATTCTTCAAGTGCCACGGGGTGTTCGCGACCGAACCGTCGGCGCAGCGCACCCCCGTGATCTTCCAGGCCGGCGCCTCATCGACCGGTCGCGCATTCGCCGGAAAGCACGCCGAAGTCGTCTTCCTGCAAGGACGTGACGCGAGCACGCTCAAGAAGCAAGTGCAGAGCATCCGAGAGATCGCCGTCGAAAGCGGACGCGATCCGCACGACCTCAAGGCGGTGGTGGGCCTCTCCGCCGTTGTCGGCAAGAACCGCGAAGATGCACAGCGCCGGGTCGACGACTATCTGGCGTACTCGCACCGCGAAGCCTCGCGCGTGTACTACGCGTTCATGACCGGCATCAACCTTGCCGCACTTCAAGACGTCGACGACCTCGGTGCGGTCAAGACCGAAGTCGGGCAGACGCAGCTCGAGCGGTACGCGAAGAAGTCGCCCGCCGAAGCGTTCGACGACTTCGCCAAGCGGGGCTTGCGCGAGTTCATCCTCGTGGGCGACGGCAAAGACATCGCCGAGCAGATCGCTCAGCTCGTCGACGAGACCGACATCGACGGCATCAACTACGCGCCGTTCGTCAACCCGGGCTCCTATGAGGATTTCGTCGAGCACGTCATGCCCGAGCTCAAGGCCATCGGGCTCGTGCCCGGAACGCGGACGCCGATGACGTTCCGGGAACGCATCTTCGGCGAAGGCTCGCGGATCAGCCCAAGGCATCCCGCCGCCGCGTACCGCCGGTAGCCGGAACCACTCACACGTAAAGGAATCTGAAATGCACAAGAAAGACATGCTCGGACCCTCGCCACCGGCCGGCCTCGAATCCGACGGCGACGCGCAGATACGTCGACAGCCGGACTTCAGATTTCTGCTCAGCCAATTCGCCTCCGGCCTAGTGGTCCTCGCCGCGGCGCCCGACGGCGAGCCGGTCGGCATGACCTGCCAGTCGTTCTTCAGCCAATCGCTCGAGCCACCGCTCGTCGCGATGTCCGTCGCCCGCACATCCGCCACGCTCCCCGAATTGACCCGATCGGGCCGGCTCGCGGCGAACATCCTCTCCGCAGGCCAAGAGGGCGTCGCGCGCCAATTCGGAGCGCGAGGGATCGACCGTTGGGCCGGCATCCAATGGCGGCGTTCCGAGCAAGGCAACCCCTGGATCAGCGGGGCACTGGCCTGGATCGATTGCACGATCGTGCAAACGTTCGACGCCGGAGACCACACCGTGCTCATTGGACTCGTGGAGGACTCCGCGGTCTCCGAAGACCCGCGCAAGGACCCGCTGCTCTTCTTCAGGGGTGGTTTCCAGACCGCGCGAGCCATGGCCGACGCGCAAGCGGTGTGAAGCGGGCGAGATGCACGAAGAATCGCTGCTCCGGCTCGCAATCGAGCTCGCCTCGAGCAATGTCGCCGCTGGCGGCGGACCGTTCGGCGCAGTCATAGCGCGAGACGGCGAAGTGGTGGCGACCGGCGAGAACCGGGTGATCGCGAACCTCGACCCTTCCGCGCACGCAGAAGTGGTCGCCGTAAGGCGCGCGTGCCGTGCCACGGGCAGCGTGGCCCTCACGGGATGCGTCATGTATTCCTCGTGCGAGCCGTGCCCAATGTGCATCACCACCGCGCTCGAGGCCCGGATCGGCGAGATCGTGTACTCCGCCGACCGGCACGATGCGCTCGGCGCCGGATTCGCCAGTCTCGAGTTCTACGACGTGCTCGATCGGCAGCATCCGAAATGGTCGGCCTTCACCCGAGCGCACCGGATGCCGGAGTCTTCCGTGCCCTTCGAAGCGTGGCTCGAACTCGACGACAGAACACAGTTCTGAGACCGACGTGCCCGTGCTCGCAGGCAGCGGTGCGTCCAGTGCCGCTACGCAGCGCGCGAGCGCACGCCGGGCACGACCCGGTGTCCGCGCGTCGGCGCAACCGTGACCGTCGGCGCCGCGACGCCGATCGCCTCGGCCGTCGCCGGCGTTTCGGCAAGTCGTTCGCGCAATTGCTCGAGGATGCGTGCGAGCAGTCGCGAGACCTGCATCTGCGTGACCCCGAGTTCCCGTCCGATCTCCTGCTGGGTGCGTTCCTCGAAGAACCTCAAGTAGACGATCCGCTGTTCCCGAGGCGTTAGGCAACGACATGCGCGGGCGATCGTGACCAATCGTTCGGCGCGCTCGAGTGCCGGATCCGCCCGGCCGATCGTCTCCGCGAGCAGCTCGCCATCCTCGCTGCTAACGGTCGCATCCAGCGAAGCCGGTCGCATCCCGTCGCCAGCGCCGAGCGCCTCCCGCACGCGCGCAATGTCGAGGTCGAGCCACCCCGCGAGTTCGCGCGAGGTCGGCATGCGTCCGAGGCGCTGCGCAAGCTCCGGGGCCTCGAGCATGAGTCGCGCTCGAAGCTCCTGGACCGGCCGCGGCGGCCGCACGAACCATCCGTTGTCGCGCAAATAGCGTTTCACTTCTCCCGAAATGGTGGGCACGGCGTACGACACGAACTCGTCGCCCTTCTTGCGATCGAAGTGGTGCGCCGCCTTGACCAGCCCCACATACGCGACCTGCTCCAGATCGCGCGGATCCCGGGTGCTGCCCGAGTACCGACGCGCGATCGCCTCGGCCACGCCCAGATGCTCGAGCACGAGGGAACGAACCCGATCGCGCCCGCGCGTCCCCGGCCGCCTCGCGACTGGTCGCACCGCCATGGCCTTTCGAGACGGCATCTGGGTCTCCCTGCGTGTGTGTTGCTCGTGCGCTCCTCGTCTCAGCGCTTGCTTCTGCTCAGGCAACACCACTGCTTGGCGGGTCCACAATCGACTTCTGCTTCTCCTAGCGTTGTCTCAGCGTTCGTGGATGCCGCTGCCAGCGCGCGAACTAGTCGGCACGCGACGAGAACACGACATCGGGCGCTTCGACCGGCCGATCGGGCAGGGTCGTCGGAGACTCCAGATGCACAGCGCCACTGGGCAGCAAACCCGCCCCGCCGAACCGCTCCATCACACGCCATTCGGCGGCCACGTCTTCGCCGGCGTGCACCTCGGGCAGTCGCTCCCAGAAGTCGAAGCCGCCGCATTCCACGAGCGCGTGCCTGCGATACAACACGCATGCCCCCAGCCACGCGACCTTGTATGCGATCCAGCCCCCGCGGGGCACGGGCACCTCAGCGGCGAGGTGGGTGAGGTTTGCGGCGTTGTGCAGCGACTGCCGGGACAGAGCCGGGTGGTTCGTCCGCAGCTGCTCTGGCCTCGTCGTGCCGTGCCACGGCTCGAAGACGGCGCGCTCGTGCGGCCGGTCGTCACCCACATAGGAGAGCGCTTGCGGAAAGCAGCCGACGAACCCGCAGCCCAGAACGCCGATCGCCTCCACCATGCGTTCGAGTGTGCCGGGCTCGAGCCACACGTCGTCGTCGAGGAAGAGCACGAACTCGGCGGTCGCGTTGTCCAGCAGGAACTGCCGGTGCTCGGCGAGTCCCCGCCGGGGCAAGTGCCGATGTACGGACACGCGACGCCCTTGACTGCGCAAGAGGCGCAGCATCGACGCCACCGCGGGAATCCCGGCGACCTCGGCATCGGACTGGTCGCCGATCACGACCGAGAACGCCGGATCGTCTTGAGCGGCGAGCCCGGCGAGGGTGACCGCGAGCTCGGCCGGCCGGTTCATGGTCGGGATGAGCACGTCGAGTGCGGGAACATCCGAGACGGAGGTGTCGGCCCAGCCTCCCGACCATCGCCTGGAAGGCCCGGTCATGCCCGTCATGCCGGCCCGGCCACTCGTCGGGTCGAAGGCAAACGCACCGGTCCGCTGCGCATCCGCTCGACCATTGCTGTGGTGGAGTGGTCGGGCACGTAGTCGAGTATCCGCACTTGGCCGCCGTAGCCCCGCACGACGGACGTCTCCGGTAGCGAATCGATCGTGTAGTCGCCGCCTTTGGCGAAGACGTCGGGCCGGATGCGTTCTATCAATGGAATGGGAGTGTCGGTTTCGAACACGGTCACGTAGTCGACGCAACTGAGCGCGGCGAGCACGCTCGCGCGATCGTGCACCGGGTTGATAGGGCGGTCCTCCCCTTTGAGCCGGCGCACCGAGTCGTCGCTGTTGATCGCCACCACGAGAACATCGCCGAGCCGTTTCGCCTGGTTCAGGTATGCGGTGTGGCCGCGGTGCAGCACGTCGAAGCAGCCGTTCGTGAGCACGATCCTCCGCCCGGCGGCGCGTTCGCCGCGCAGCCGGCGCTCGAGCTCGTCGTGATCCATCGAACTTTGCATGTGCTCTCCAAGATGAGCGGTCAGGTCGTCGGTGCTGCACACTGAGGTGCCGAAGCGGCTCACCACGACGTCTGCTGCCGCTTGCGCGAGGTCGACGCTCGTGGTGAGCGGCAGTCCGCAAACACGGCCGATGGTCAGGGCCGCGGCGAAGGTGTCTCCCGCACCGGAGGCCTGCTTGTCGGCCGCGGGTTTGGCCCAAGTGCGGTGCATGTTGCCATCTCTCTCGAGCAGCACGGTGCCTTCGCGGTCGAGCGTGACGACGGCCGATTCCGATGCGGTGAGCTCGAAGATTCGCGGAGCGAGCTCGGCGACCAGACTCGGCCGGTCCACTTCGCGGTCGAGGTTCACTCCGAGCATCGCAGCCAGTTCCTCGGCGTTGGGGGTGACCAGGTGCGGACGAAGTCGTGCCCATAGCGACGGGTCGTGACCGTCCACCACTGTCAGGTCGGGCCGATGGCCGCGCGCGATCAGCGAATCGCGAACGGGGCCGTCGAGCATCCCCGTCGTGTAGTCGCAAATGAGTTCCGCATGCGAGGTGGCTGTCGCGGCGAGCGCAGCGCGGGCCAGTTCGTCGCGTGCTTCGAGCGGATAGCCGCCCGGCTGACCGTCGTCGAGCCGTGCGAGCACCTGGTCACCGACGACTATCCGGTCTTTGGTGATGGTGCGCACGTCCGGATGCAGAATCAGCCCGCGGACGTCGATGCCCTCCGTGCGCAGCAGGTCGCGCAGCCGGCGCCCGGCTTCGTCGTCTCCCGCGAGCCCGACGAGCCGGACCCGCGCACCGAGTGAGGCGAGGTTCAGTGCCGCGTTCGCGGCGCCTCCGGGAACGAAGTCTCTGCTCACCATCCGCACCACGGGCGCCGGCGCCTCACGCGCGATCCGTTTGGTCTGGCCGCGCAGCCAGCCGTCGAGCATCGGGTCGCCGATGACGCTCACCACGGGCGACATGTGCCGGATGCGCGTGGCGACGCCGGGTGTGACGACCGCGTGCGTGGAAAGTATCGGTTCGGTGACCGTCATCGGCTCGCTCCTGTTCTGGCGCTCGCATCCGGTTGCGGCGCGACGGCCGCGCCGGGCTGCCCGAGCAATCCGCGCCGCCGCCGCTCGTGCGCCAAGTACCCATTAGCCATGCCGCATACACGTCTGTGCGCTGCCTCTCAGGTTCGTCCGGCGGGCTCGAGTACCGGGGGTTTGACCCGAGGCCGGATGGGGCATCAAAGGGTTGACGGCGCGGGAAGGATCTCAAGGCGGTATGCGCGAAGCGGAAGGGATCTGGATCGGCCCCCAGGGAGGCCGATTGGAGGCGGTGCGCAAGATCGCGGTGCTGCGCGGCGGGGGCCTTGGCGACCTGTTGTTCTCGATGCCGGCGATGCGTGCGCTCGCCGTCGCATATCCAGAGGCCGAGATCATCTTGCTGGGCACCCCCATGCACGCCCAGTTGCTCGCCGGCCGGAGCGGGCCCGTGCACCGCGTCGAGGTGCTGCCAATGGCCAGAGGCGTGCATTGGCCGCCGGGCGCGCGTGCGGACGCATCCGATCTCGAGCGCTTCGTCGAACGCATCGGCCGGCTCCGCCTCGACCTCGCAGTGCAATTGCACGGCGGCGGGCGGCACTCGAACCCGTTCGTCTCGAGGCTCGGGGCGCGGGTGACGGCGGGCCTTCGTACTCCGGATGCGCCTGGGCTCGACCGATTCGTGCCCTACGTCTACTACCAGCACGAGATGTTGCGGGCCCTCGAAGTGGCCGGGCTCGTGGGCGCGCCCGCTGTCGAGCTCGAGCCGCGGCTCATGGTCTCCGGCAGCGAGCAACAGCAGGCCAGGGCACTTGTGGTGCAATCGCTCGGCGTCACGGGGCCGCTCTTGATCGTGCACCCCGGCGCCACCGATCCGCGACGCCGGTGGCCCGTCGAGAGCTTCGCCGAGGTCGCGGTGCGCGCGATCCGGGATGGTGCTCGCGTCGCCGTGATCGGCGACGCATCCGATGCAGCGCCGGCGGAGCAGATCGTCGACCACGTCGTGGCGCGTGTGCCGCCTGGGCATGCCCGGATCGTCTCGTTCGCCGGGCGGCTCGGCCTTGGCGAACTGGCCGGCTTGCTATCGGTCGCAGACGTGCTCGTGGGCAACGACAGCGGTCCGCGGCATCTGGCACAAGCGGTGGGCTGCGCGACCGTGGGCATCTACTGGTTCGGGAACCTGATCAATGCGGGACCGTTGGGTCGTGCTCGGCACCGGGCACATCTGTCGTGGACGACCCGGTGTCCAGAGTGCGGGCGGGACGTCACCCAGGTCGGATGGACCGCCACGCGATGCGAGCACGATGTGTCGTTCGTCGCGGACGTCGAGGTCGATGCGGTCCATGCGGATGTCGCGCAATTGCTCGAAGCTGCCACCTTGCGCGACCTACAGGACGGCTACCACGACGCATCTGCCACCGTCACCCGCGCTTGAGAATCTTGTTGTGGGTCGCGAAGCGCGAACCCGCACGTGCAAGTCAGGGCCAGGACTCTTCGAGCTCGTGGCAGATCACAAGCTCTCGCACCTCGCAGCCGCGCGGCTGGGCGAGCGCGAACAGGATCGCGTCGGCGACGTTTCCGGGGTCGTTGAGCTTGCTGTCGTCGTGCGGTTTGTATTGCTCGTCGCGACCGTCGAAGAATCTGGTCTTCATCCCGGCCGGAACGACCATGGTGACGCCGATCTCGCCCCGGGTCTCGGCAGCGAGGGCACGACTGAAGCCGACGACGCCGAACTTCGACGCGCAATACGCGGTCGCCTCGGGCACGGCCTTGAGCCCCAGTGAGGACGACACGGTCACCAACCGGCCGTGCGACTCCTTCAGCGCGGGCAGCGCCGCGCGGGCTACGGCAACGGTGCCCAGCAGGTTCACCTTCACGACTTGTTCCCAAGCGTCCCAGCCGGTCGAGTCGAGTCGCCCGGGCCGATCGATGCCAGCGGCCGTAACGACGGCATCGAGGCCGCCGAACTCGACCACGACGGATGCGACGGCGTGCTCGACCGCGATCGTGTCCGACACGTCGACCTCGTATGCACCGCTCGCGTCGGTCGCGACCGACACGTCGAAGACGATCGGGGTGCCGCCGGCGTCGGTCACCGCCTTCGCGACGGCGGCGCCTAGGCCCGAGGCTCCTCCCGTGATGAGCACTCGTCCGGGAGATCGCATTTCGCTGGCTCGCATACAGCATCCTTCCTTCGTTGGGCCGAGTCCGGCGCTTCGTCGACAGGTTTCCGCGATCGCCTGGCTACAGCCCGACCGCGTTCGCGGAAGCCGCCATCCCGGCCCCTGTGCCCAGCCGTGCATAGAGCTGCTCGGCCAGATCGGCGACCCGGTCCCACGTGTAGAGCCGGCACGCCCGCTCGCGGGCCGCGCGACCGTATCGGGCGGCCAGGGCAGGGTCGTCGACGATGGTCTGGATGGCGTTCGCGATCGCGCCCGGGTCCCGTGGTGGTACATGGATGCCGGTGACCCCGTCCACGACGGTGTCGAGCAGTCCGCCGACGGCGGCCGCGATCACGGGCACGCCACATGCGGCCGCTTCGAGCGGCACGATCCCGAACGGCTCGTACCAGGGCGTGCACACGATCGCCTCGCACGATCGCATGATCGGCGCGAGCTGCTCGTGGGCGACGGCGCCGCGCAGGATCACCCGATCCGCGACCTGTTCGGTCGTCGCCACTTGCGCGAGTCGCGCGCATTCCGGGTCGGCGAGCGGGTCGGGACCAGCCGCTCCGCCGACGATGATCAGCTCGATGTCGTCGCGGCCCCGCCTCGCGAGCTCGGCGAGAGCGTGCACCACCAGATCGGCACCCTTGCGCGGCACGAGCCGGCCGATCACGCCAACCCGGTGCCGGCGTCCGCGGGGTTCGGCGTGCCCGTCAGGACGCAGTCGCCGCGTGTCCACTCCGCACGGCGACACTTCGATGCGGTCCGTCGGCACCCCCATCGCCTCGAGTTCGCGCACTTCGTCGCTGCACGTGGCGAGCACCGCGTCGGCGGAACGACCCACCCACGGTTCGAGCCATTCGCGCTCGGGCGGGCTCGTGTCGTCCGCACCCTGGTGGCGTCGCTTGACCGTGCCCAGAGCGTGAAACGTCTCGACCACAGCTGCCCTTGGCCGCGCGAATCGCGCGTTCGCTGCTCTGGCCGCATCGATTGCGGCTAGCCCTGACATCCAGAAGTGGGCGTGCACTACGTCAGGCCGCACCCGGGCCCAATCGTCGAGAATGCCGCGAGCGAGTTCCGGCATGTACGGCAGCAATTCGTCTTTCGGCAGCCGTCTGGGCGGCCCAGCGGTGATGTGCGCGACTTCGACACCCTGCGACGTGCGCACCCGGTCGAGCAACTCGGGCCGGTCTCGCCTCGTGTAGACCGTCACGTCGTGGCCACGACGGGCGAGCGCCGACGATAGCTCGGCGACGTACACGTTCTGTCCTCCTGCATCGGCGCCGCCGAACGTGGCAAGCGGACTGGCGTGTTCAGAGACCATCGCGATTCTCATGCCTTTGTCACCTCCAGATCGACCCGGCCGGCCATGGCAAGCCGGTCGGCGGCCAGGTCCAGACAGGCTCTGACCACTTGCCGGGGCGTCACCCGGGCAAGGCACGGATGCCCTGCGACCGGACATGCGGTCGCTCGCGTGTTGCGGCAAGCAGCGAACTGATCGCCCAGCACCGCCGTAGGCACGCCGTAGGGCGCCCATCGGATTGCGGGCACCACCGGGGCGAACAAGCTGACCACTGGCGTGCCGACGGCCGCAGCCAGGTGCGCGGGCCCCGTGTTGCCGACGACGACTGCGGCGGCCTGGGCAAGCACCCCGGCGAGAGTCGCGAAGTCGATCCGACCGCCGAGGTCGAGGGCATGCGATCCCGCGACGCGCGCGGTGAGCTGCCGCTCGCGCGAGTCGCCGGTGACCACGACGCCGATTCCGCGCTCGGCGAGCATCCGCACCGTCTCGGTGTGCTGCGCCTCGGGCCACGCGCGTGCGGGCACGGCGGCACCCGGATGCACGACGACGTAGGGATCGGTGCCCACGATCGAGGTGACGTCGGCCGGCGGATGCACTTTGAGCAGTCCGTCGTCCGCTGCGGGCAGGCTGAATCCGGCGGCCTCGGCGATCGCGATCGCGCGCAAAGGCTCCGGCTGGTCCTCCGGCATGTCCTCTCCCGGCCGCAACCGCACGTCGAGCAGGCTGCCCGGATAGTCGACCGAGGCACCCGAGATTCTCGTCACGCCCGCGAGCCGCAGCAGGAGAGCGAGGGGCAGGGGCGATTGGTGGAACGAAGTGAGGATCACGGCTTGCGCGGGACGGCACTCGTGCACGAGTTCGAGCAGGTTGCCGATCGATTCGGGCGTGGCTCTCGGCGCGGGCCGGCCACTGATCCACGGACAGTCCCATTCGAGCACGCGGCTGACTCCCGGGAGCAGTCGTGCGGCTTCGGACCCGCGCGGCCCGCACAGCAACCAGACTTCGCCTTTCGCGGCGATCGCCCGGATCGCGGGCCCGGAGACAAGTACGTCGCCCGCGCTGTCGAGGCGCGCCACGAGAATCCGCTTCCGGCTCATGGCCGGGCTCCCGCAGTGAGCACCGGTTCGAGATCTAGGGCGAATCGGACCGCTTCTAACAGGGTGGCTGCGAGAGCCGGTGCCTCGTCGATCTCATGTTCGAGCGTGACGGGCGTCGGCACGAGAATCGCCCGCGCACCTGCGGCTTGCGCGGCGGCCACATCCGCGCCGATGTCGCCGATGAGCACCGTGCGGTCGGGACGAACGCCGAGCCGGGCCGCGGCTTCGGTTACGAGCCCTGGTTGTGGCTTGCGACATCCGCAAAGGTCTTCCGGGGTGTGCGGGCACATACACCAGGTGTCGAAGGGCCCGAGCATGCGGTCGATCCTCGCGTTCACGGCGTTCACTTCCGCCGGCGAGAGAATGCCGCGACCGATACCCGACTGATTCGAGACAACCGCCACTTTCACGCCGCTGCGACGTGCGAGCTCTACGGCGGCGGCGGCGGTGGGCATGGGCTCGACGAGGTCGGGGTCGTTGTTGTAGGCAACATCCCGTACGAGCGTGCCGTCGCGGTCGAACAGGATCGCGGCGACGCCAGGCAGTGTCATATTCGAAGCAGTGCCCCGAACCGGCCGGCGGTAAACGTGCAGTTCTCGGTTCGGGGCCGCGTTCGCGCCCGGCGGCCGCCGCGTCCGAAGTTACAGGTCCAGCGATTCCTCGGGTTCGAGCACGAGGAACTCGCCGCCGACCTGCCGGGTTACCGACGCGATCCTGCCGTTCGCCGAGTTCTTGCCGAGAGTCGACAGGAGCATCTCGTGCACGGGGAAGGCGCGCTTTGGCGCAATCTCGAGCACGTAGTCCATAACTTCGGCGACCTTGAGCCACGGCGCGCTGCACGGTACGGCGAGGGTGTCCACGGGCACCGGCGGGATCGTGAACGCGTCGCCCGGGTAGAACAGACGCTCGCCGACCATGACGCCGACGTTCTCTACCACCGGGATCGAGGAGTGGATGATCGCATGGTCGGAACCGTAGAAGTCGAGCTTGAAGCCGTCGATCTCGACGGACTTGCCGTCGTGGGTCGGCTCGATGTCGAATTCGTCGCCGGCGAGCTGGGCGACGGATGGCGGTGCGAGGACGCGAGCGCCGGGGCTGCGATCGAGGATGCGCTGCAGTTGCTCGGAAGTCCAGTGGTCGGCGTGCTCGTGCGTGATGACGATACCTGCCACAGCGTCGAGGTCGACGAGCGGGGTCGTGTAGTTCCCGGGATCGATCACGAGCGATTTGCCGCCGAGCTCGATCACGAGGCACGCGTGTTCGTGTTTGGTCACTCTCATGCCTGAAGAGTACGCGCCGTGGCCGCATCCCGGATTGCGCCATATACCCCCCAGGGGTATAATCGCAGGGTGATTGCCGATCTCAAGAAGCGAGCTCTGCACCGCTCCCGGATACTGCAGGGACAATTGCGCGGCCTGGAGCGGATGATCGAGAACGAAGAATACTGCGTCGACGTCGTGACCCAGTCTCTCGCCATTCAGAATTCGCTGCGCAGCCTCAACAAGTTGCTCGTCGAGAACCACTTGCGCACTCATGTGACCGACATGTTCGAAGAGGGCGGCGACCGGCGCGA
>CAYRUW010000002.1:9083-24441 GCA_964427465.1 uncultured Diaminobutyricimonas sp. | reverse complement strand
CGGGTGCTGGGCGTCAACCCGGCCAACGGCAAGAACGTGGTTGCCAAGGATGGGCGGTTCGGCCCGTACGTGACCGAGGTCGACCCGGAGGCCGAGGCGCAGCCGACGGCAGCGACCAAGGGCCGCAAGAAGACCGCCCAGAAACCGCGCACAGCATCCTTGTTCAAGAGCATGGACCCGCAGACGGTCGACTTGGAGACCGCGCTGCGATTGCTCGACTTGCCGCGGACGGTCGGCACCGACCCGGATAGCGGCGAGGAGATCACCGCCCAGAACGGTCGCTACGGCCCCTACTTGAAGAAGGGCACCGACACCCGTTCGCTCGAGAGCGAAGAACTCATCTTCGACATCGACCTCCCGGGCGCGCTCGAGCGGTTCGCACAGCCCAAGTACGGTGCGCGTCGCGCATCCAGCGCCCTGAAAGAGTTCGAGGCGGATCCCGAGAGCGGAAAGCCGATAAAGCTCAAAGACGGCCGGTTCGGTCCCTACGTGACCGATGGCGTGACCAATGCGACGATTCCCCGTGGCGAAGACCCCGAAAGCGTCGACTTCGACAGGGCTGTTCAGTTGCTCGCCGACAAGCGTGCGAGGGGACCGGCCAAACCGAGAGCGAAGCGCGCACCGGCGAAGCGTTCGACCGCGAAGAAGTCCTAGGGCCTGTTGTGCACGGACTGTTCATCACGTTCGAGGGCGGCGACGGGTCGGGAAAGTCGACCCAATCGGCGCTGCTCACCCGGTGGCTGATCGAACAGGGCCGCGAGGTCGTGCACTCCCGTGAACCGGGCGGCACCGAACTCGGCATGGAGCTGCGCGAGATCATCCTGCACCGGCGCGGCTACATCGCACCGCGCGCGGAGGCACTGCTCTACGCGGCCGATCGTGCACACAACATCGCCACGAAGGTGCGCCCTGCGATCGAGTCCGGTGCGATCGTGATCCAGGATCGGTACCTCGACTCCTCGGTCGCATACCAGGGCGCGGGCCGGGTGCTCGACCCGGATGAGGTGCGGGAAGTCTCGTTGTGGGCGGCCGAGCATCTGCTGCCCGATCTGACGGTGCTGCTCGACCTCGACCCGGCGATCGGGCGCGATCGGCTCGACGAGTCGCGAACGCGCTACGACCGGCTGGAGGCGGAGCAGCGCGAGTTCCACGAGCGCGTCCGCCAGGCTTACCTCGATCTGGCCGCTGCCGAGCCGGAGCGGTTCCTGGTGCTCTCCGCGACCGATTCGGTCGAGTCGATCGCCGACCGCATCCGCGAGCGCCTCTCCCCGCTGCTGCATTGACCCGGACTGCGCATCGAACGTGTCCGCCGGCTCTCGTAGGCTGAAGCCGTGAACGAGCAGGACCCGCAGTGAGCGTGTGGGATGAGCTCGCCGGGCAGCGCGAGGCGATCGAAGTCTTTCGTGCCGCGGCGGCCGTGCCACCCGGTGGCGCCGGCATGACCCATTCCTGGCTCATCACCGGTCCGCCGGGTTCCGGCCGGTCCAACCTCGCCTACGCCTTCGCGACCGCGCTGCTCGAAGGCGATGAGACCGACACGACGACGGCCCGGCAGGTGGCGGCGCTCACGCATCCGGATCTGGCGGTGTTGCGAACCGAGCGCGTGATCATCACGATCGACGAAGTGCGCAAACTCGTCGCGAGTTCGCAGTTCTCGCCGTCGGTCGGCCGCTACCGCGTGATCGTCATCGAAGACGCAGACCGGATGACCGAGCGAACCTCGAACCTGCTGCTGAAAGCCCTCGAGGAACCCCCGCCGCGCACCGTGTGGATCCTGTGCGCACCCAGCGAGGCGGACCTGCTGCCCACCATCCGTTCGCGAGTCCGCACGGTCCGGCTGCGCGTGCCGTCGGTGGCCGAAGTGGCCGAGCTGATCGCCCGACGCGACGGGGTCGCGGAGCAGACCGCGTTGCGCGCAGCGCGCGAGGCACAATCGCACATCGGCATGGCGCATCGTCTGGCCACCAACCCGGAGGCTCGCGAACGGCGCGCTCGCACGCTCGAGATCGCGCTCGGCATCCGCTCGGTGTCGGATGCCGTGATCGCCGCTGCCGAGTTGCTCGAGGTCGCGACCGCAGACGCGAAGGCGATAACGCAGGAGCGCGACGACGAGGAACGGCAGAACGCGCTGCGCTCGCTCGGCGTGGAGCCCGGCGGCGCGGTGCCGCCGGCGTTGCGCTCGCAACTCAAGGCCCTCGAGGAAGACCAGAAGCGGCGCGCCACCCGCAGCCTGCGCGACGGCCTCGACCGGATCATGGTCGACCTGCTCTCGCTCTACCGTGACCTGTTGCTCATCCAGCTCGGCGTCGACGGGCAACTGGTGAACGAGAGCATCCGGCAAAAGCTGGCCGAAGCAGCGGCTGCGACCGGGCCGGAGCAGACGATCGCGACCATGGATGCGATCGCGGCGGCGAGGGCACGGATCGACGCCAACGTTGCGCCTGCGCTCGCACTCGAAGCGATGCTGGTGAGTGCCATCCGGCGGCCTGCCGCTGCCAGTTGACCTGCCCGCGCACGTCAGCGGGCGATTGACCGTAGGCTTTGCGCCATGCGCAAAACCCGCCCGCTCATCGCACTTGTGGCCTCGGGCCTGGTGGCGCTGCTGGCGCTCGCAGGCTGTTATCCGCTGCTGGACCTGGTCGTGCCCGACGAGACGTCGGCACCGACCGGCGAGTCGGTGCCCGAAGAGTTGCGGCCGTACTACGAGCAGACCCTCACCTGGCGGGATTGCGCGAACGGCGCGCAGTGCGCCATGGCGATCGCACCGCTGGATTGGGCCGACCCCGCATCCGGTACCGACATCGAACTCGCCTTGGTCCGGCACAAGGCCACGGATGGCCGCCCGCAGGGATCGTTGTTCTTCAATCCCGGCGGCCCCGGGGTGAGCGGGGTGGACTTCGTGCGGGATGCGCCGGAGCAGGTCGTCAGCCGTTCGGTGCGGCGCGAGTTCGACCTTGTCGGCTGGGATCCTCGCGGGGTGGGTTCGTCGTCTGCGGTCACTTGCTTCACCGACAGCCGCGACATGGACCGGCTGCTCTACGGGGTGCCCGACGGCGAGCCTGGCTCGCCCGAGTGGCGGGCCGAGGTGAACCAGGCGGGCGAAGACTTCGCGAACGCATGCGCGCGCAACACGGGGGAGTTGCTCGGCCACATCGACACGGTCAGCACCGTTCGCGACCTGGACATGCTGCGTGCCGTGCTGGGCGACGAGAAGCTGAACTACTTCGGCATGTCGTACGGCACCCAGATCGGCGCCGAGTATGCGGACCTGTTTCCCGGCAAGGTCGGGCGGATGGTGCTCGACGGGGTGACCGATCCGGCCGCCGGTCTCTTCGAGGTCGTGCTCAATCAGACCGTCGGATTCGACCGGGCTCTGCGCAACTACCTCAAGGCGTGCCCCGAAGCCGGCTGCCCGTTCAGCGGCGACCCGGATCGCGACATCCGAACGATCGCCGATCTCTACGACAAGCTCGATGCCGATCCGATCGCCGCCGCGGATGGCCGCCTCCTCGACAGCGCTGCCATGGATGTGGCGGTCAAGTCGGCGCTGTACGAGGAACAGCTCTGGCCCTACCTGACTCAGGCGTTCCTCGAGGTTTATGCGGGGGATCCGGTGACCGCGTTCGCGCTCGCCGACTTCTACTACGGGCGGGACCAGAACGGCGAATACCCGGGCAACTTCTTCGAGTCGTTCTTCGCGATCACGTGCCTGGACTACCCGGTGGAGACCGATCCTGCCGAATTGGAACGAGAGACGGCGATGCTGAACGAGATCACACCGCTCGCGTCGGATGTTGCGATGGCGGACCCGGTTTGCGGCAATTGGCGTTACCCGCCCACCGGTGCTCCCGCGCCCGTGCGGGGGGAAGGTGCAGCGCCGATCCTGCTGATCGGCACGAGCGGCGACCCGGCAACGCCCTACGAGTGGGCGGTCTCGCTTTCTGAACAGCTCGAATCGGCCGTGCTGCTGAGCTTCGACGGTGACGACCACATCGCGTACGACGAGGGCGACCCGTGCATCAACGAACTCGTCGACTCCTACTTCATCGCCGGGGTGGTGCCCGAACGGGATCCCCGCTGCGGCTTCTGAGCGCGACCGCCGAACCTTCGAGTTGCCATACGATTCCTGCGGGCACCTAGTGAGCCGGTGGTCGCAGGCATAGCGTGACGAATAGATCGAGCACGTCGTCTCGTATCCGTCTGAGGAGAGATCATGGCTAGAAGCTCGGCCCGTCACCGCGTTCCCGTGCAGCAAGCGGAGACGCCTGCATATCGGGAGACTGCAACCTATCGGGAAACTGCGCTGCAACGCGCGAAGCACCCGCGAACGGCCCTGGCAGGGCCCTACGGCCACCCGTTCCATCCGATGCTCGTAACCATCCCGATCGGAACATGGGTCGCGAGCATCGTCTTCGACATAGTGGCGATCGTCGCCGACGACCCGTCGCCGTTCGCGATGGGCGCCGTGTGGTTGATCGGAATCGGCATCGTAGGAGCCTTGCTCGCGGCGGTTTTCGGGTTCATCGATTTGAGCGGCATCGAGGCCGGCACCGCCACGCGGCGGGTCGCTGTCACGCACATGTCGCTGAACCTCGCCATCGTGGTGTTGTTCGCGGTGAGTTTCATCATCCGGACGGCGATGGGCGCCGACGAATTCACCGTCGCCGGGTTCGTGATCAGCCTGATCGCCATCGCGATGCTCGGGGCTTCGGGCTGGCTCGGTGGCGAACTCGCATACCGGCACGGGGTGCGGGTCATCGACGAGCAGACCCAGCTGCAAGGGTTCGAGCAGCGCGCCGGCTAGCGGCGGCCGGCCACCGTGCGCCCGAAGTTCGGCGTCAGGCGGCCGGTTTGGCGTCCCGGCGGTGCAAGTACCAAGTGCGCAGCCCGAACGCGAGTGAGAGCGCGATGACGATCGCGGCGATCACGTAGGAGGCGCTCTTGACGCCGGGGATCGATGCTGCGTAGAAGCCGATGAGGGTGATCGCGACACCCCAGGTCACGGCCCCGACGAGGTTGCTGCTGAGGAACTTGTAGTAGTTCATCCGGCTGATCCCTGCGATCACGGGAACGAATACGCGACCCCACGGCACGTACCGGGCCACCACGACCGACCACCAGCCGTAGCGATCGTAGAGAACTTCGGCGACCGCGATCGCCTTCTTTCGGCGCGGGCCGGAATGCCGGTCGAGGTATCCGCGTCCGAAGTGCCTGCCGATCAGGAACCCGACCTGGTCGCCGAGGAACGCGGCGATGCCCACGCCGACGGTGAGGATCACGATGTCGATGCTCGTTGCCGCGGCGGCGACGAGACCCGATGCGAACAGCAGCGAGTCTCCGGTGATGAACGGGATGAACACGCCCAGGAAGAACGCGGTTCCCGCGAACACGAGACCCCAGACGACGAGATAGAACGTGATCGCGCCGAAGTTGTTCAGGAATTCGCTCAGTTCCGGCCCCATCGACGACGACTCGAGCGCGTCTGCGGGGTTGAGGAAGGCGTCCACCAGCAGCGGGTGGACGGTTTCGGCGATCGCGTTCGGTTCCACAGAGCCACCTGAGGGAATCGAACCCTCGACCTATTCATTACGAGTGAATCGCTCTGCCGACTGAGCTAAGGTGGCGGGGCCCGCTGCGCCGCGGTGCCGCAAGAAAGCTTAGCCGAAGACGCAAGGTGCGAACCTTGCTCGCACCGCATCCGCATTCTCGCTGCTAGCTTAGGCGCATGACGCAGCGACTTCGCTGGGGAATCGTCGGAACTGGCGGCATCGCCGCATTGTTCACGCGTGACCTCGTCGCCAACGGTTTCAATGTGACCGCCGTGGGGTCGCGCACGGCATCGAGCGCCGAGGCCTTCGCCCGCGAGCACGGCATCGGCAAAGCGCACGGCAGCTACGAGCAGCTTGTCGCGGACGACCAGGTGGATGTGGTCTATGTCTCGACGCCGCATCCCTACCACGCCGAAAACGCCGAGCTCGCCTTGAACGCCGGCAAGCATGTGCTCGTCGAGAAGCCGTTCGCGCTCAACGCGGCCCAGGCGCGTCGCGTGGTCGAGCTCGCTCAGGCACGTGGGCTGGTCGTGCTCGAAGCGATGTGGACCCGCTGGCTGCCGACCATGACGCGCATTCGCGAACTGCTCGCCGCGGGCGCGATCGGACAACTGCGCACCTTGATCGCGGATCACACCCAGCGGGTACCGGTCGACCACCAGGGCCGGCTCTACAATCCGGAACTGGGCGGCGGTGCGCTGCTGGACCTCGGCATCTACCCGGTGTCGTTCGCGTGGGATCTTTTCGGCGAGCCGGCCACCGTGCAGGCGCTCTCCACGCCGACCGCGACCGGGGTCGACGCCGAGACCTCGATCATGCTGGGCTTCCCGGGCGGCAAACAGGCCATACTGCACACCGCTCTCGACCTGCCCGGCCCCAACCGGGCGTCGCTGCTCGGCACCGACGGCAGGATCGAGATCGACGCGATCTGGTACACCCCGGCCTCGTTCACGGTTTTCGATGCGGCCAATGAGGTCGTGGAACGCTTCGAGCCGAGCGGACTGGTCGGGCGCGGGATGCACTATCAGGCACTCGAGTTGGAGCGCCTCGTGGCCGAGGGTGCGATCGCGGGCGAGACACTCAGCCCCGAGGCGACCGTTGCGATTCTTGAGACTCTCGACGAGATCCGCCGGCAGATCGGGTTGCGCTACCCGGGTGAGCCGACCGCGTGATCCGCGCGCGCGCCGTACCAGTCACCCCCTAGCATGGTCGCGTGACCGAGCCGGATGCGCCCGAACCGCCGCTGACCAGGCGTGCGGCACGCGAGCTGGCGGCGAAACGTGGACGAGACCGGTCGTCTCGACCCGATCCCGGTCAAGCGGTGGCCGGTGAATGGTTCGCCGAGGGGTTTGACCAAGCCGGGCACCAGGCGGCCGCACGAGGCCCGGAAGCGCTGGGGCGGACTGGCCCGCGAACGGATGTGCCCGGCCGCGGCGGTGGCGGCGCCGCTGCTCGCAAACGCCGGGTCGCGTGGCTTGCCACGGCGCTGTCGCTCGGCTTCGTGCTCCTGGGCACAGGGGCGGTGTTCGCGGGTGCGGCATCGGTCTCCGGCGAGAAGCCGGTGCCCCCGGCGCCGGTCCCATCCGTGACACAAGCTCCACCGCGCGCGGTTCCGACCGCGATCCCCGCGCCGGCGATCGTGCACACGTGCTCTGTGGCAGATCGGGCCGCGGACGCCCGGCTCGGCGACTTGCACGGCTATGTCATGGACGCGGGTTCGGGCGAAGTGCTGTTCGACCAGCAAGGCTCCGTGCCCGCCGCGCCGGCCGGAGTGCTCAAGGTGCTCACCGCTGCGGCCGCGCTCGAAGCACTCGGCCCCGACTTCCGGCTCACCACGCGAGTGGTCGAGGGTGTTGCGCCCGGCAGCATCGTGCTCGTTGGCGGCGGGGACGCGACCTTGAGCAGGCTGCCGGCAGGCCAGGCGAGTTTCTACCCGTCGGCGCCGAAGATCGGCGATCTCGCGGCTCAGACGATCCAGGCCTGGAGCGCTGCGCATCCGGATGTGCAGATCGACAAGGTGATCCTCGATGCGACCTACTGGGACCCGGCCGACCGCTGGGAGCCCTCATGGGATCGGTCTGCGATCAGCGGTGGGTACCAGGCCGAGGTCACGGCGCTTCAGGTCGACGGCGATCGCAACGATCCGAGGGTCGGGCGGAGCCCGCGCAGCACCGATCCGGTTGGGCGCGCCGGCGACGCGTTCATGGCTGCTTTGCGCTTCGCGGATACGGCTTCCGTGATCGCAGACGAGGTGACGATCGACACGGGTTCGGCCACGGGCAGCACCGCCGAGCTCGCGAGCGTGTCGTCGCAACCGGTGCGAAAGCTCGTGCCGCAGATGCTCGAACTGAACGACAACACGCTCGCCGAGATGCTCGCCCGGGTGGTCTCGAAAGCGCAAGGCCTGGACGGATCGTCGGGTTCGCTCTCGAACGCCATCCCAGGCGCGCTGACCGGGCTGGGACTTGACGGTCACGACCTCGTCGTGCGGGACGGCAGCGGGCTGAGCGATCGCAATGCCGTGCGACCCGAGTATGTGGCGAAACTCATGGCCGCGGCGATGAAGGGCGAGGGTTCGCTCGAGATCCTTTACGACGCCTTGTCGGTCGCTGGATCGGGGGCGATGGCCGACCGGTTCAGCGGTGACAACGCCATCGCACGCGGGAACGTCACGGCGCAACCCGGGTCGATCGACTCGGCGCGCACTCTCGCCGGCATCGTCAGCGCCGAAGACGGCTCCGCCCTCGCGTTCGGCTTCTACGCGATCGGCGAAGTGGAGTCGGATGCCGAGCCCGCGATCGACACTTTGACAACCGCAGTCTTCCGCTGCGGCGATAATCTGGCGAGTTTTTAGACGCTACGGCCAGCCTCGGGACCGGCGATACCTGCGAGAATTACAGTATGTCCCGGGCGCTGTTCATCATCGACGTGCAAAACGACTTCACCGAGGGCGGTGCGCTCGGCGTCGAAGGCGGTGCCGCGGTCGCCGAGCGGATCACCGAGTACGTGCGCGCGAACCGCGGCGGCTACGACTTCGTGATCGCCTCTCGCGACTGGCACGACGGCGACAACGACAACGGCGGGCACTTCGCCGTGGACGCCGAGCCCGACTTCGTCGACACCTGGCCCAGACACTGCGTCGCCGGCACGAACGGCGCCGAATACCACCCTGCGATCGATACATCGCTCATCGACGTGCACGTGCGGAAAGGCCAGGGCGTGCCGGCGTACTCGATTTTCGAGGGAGTGACCGACGACGGGCGCACGCTTCCGGTGGCGCTCGACGAGCTCGGAGTCTCGCACATCGATGTCACGGGTATCGCGACCGACTACTGCGTGCGGGCGTCGGCGCTGGATGCGCTCGGGGCCGGTCGTTCGGTGCGAGTGCTCGAAGACCTGGTGGCCGGGGTCGCACCCGCCTCGAGCACCGCGGCGCTAGAAGAACTGGCCGCCGCCGGGGTCACTGTCACCGCCTCCTGAACTCTTCCCGCTGCAGTCCCGTTTGCAGCTTCCCCCACATCCAGCAAGTCTGAAGGAGCCCTTGAATGATCACCGAAGCCGAACTGCTCGCGAAGGTCCCCGATCGCCTGTTCATCGGCGGTGAGTGGGTCGGTTCGACCTCGGGCAGGTCGATCGACGTTCACGACCCGGCGACCGGTCAAGTGCTCAAGTCGATCGCCGACGCGAACGTCGAAGATGGCGGCCGCGCCCTGGATGCGGCGGTCGCCGTGCAAGACGAGTGGGCCGCAGTGCCGCCCCGCCAGCGCGGCGAACTCTTGCGCCGCGCGTTCGATCTGCTGCAGTCGCGGGCTGACGAGTTCGCGCTGCTCATGACGCTCGAGATGGGCAAGCCCCTGGCCGAGGCGAGAGGTGAGGTGACCTACGCGGCGGAGTTCTTGCGCTGGTTCGGCGAGGAAGCGGTGCGGATCACCGGCCGCTACGGCGTGAACCCGGAGGGGACCGGTCGCACGATCGTTTCGCAGCGCCCGGTGGGGCCGTGCTTCCTGATCACGCCCTGGAACTTCCCGCTCGCGATGGCGACGCGCAAGATCGGGCCGGCGCTCGCGGCCGGTTGCACGGTCGTCGTGAAGCCGGCCACGCTTACGCCGCTCACGACCCTCCACTTCGTCAAGCTGCTCGAAGAGGTGGGCCTGCCGGCCGGTGTCGTCAACGTGATCACGACTTCGACGAGCGGCAAGGTCTCGGAACCGATCATCCTCGACCCGCGTTTGCGCAAGCTGAGCTTCACCGGTTCGACCGAGGTCGGGCGCGTGCTGATCAAGCAAAGCGCCGAGAACGTGTTGCGCACCTCGATGGAACTGGGCGGCAACGCTCCGTTCGTCGTATTCGAGGACGCAGACCTCGACAAGGCCGTGGACGGCGCGATGCTCGCCAAGTTCCGCAACATCGGCGAGGCGTGCACGGCGGCGAACCGTTTCATCGTGCACGAGTCGATCGCAGACGAGTTCGCGCGCCGGATGACCGAGCGCGTGCAAGCGATGAAGGTCGGGCGCGGCACCGAAGACGGTGTGAACATCGGACCGCTCATCGACCAGGACGCGGTGGACAAGGCACACGCCCTCGTGACGGATGCTGTGGAGCGCGGTGCGGAACTGCACGTGGGCGGTTCCGCGATCGATGGCGCGGGCACTTTTTACCAGCCGACGGTGCTGTCGAAGGTGAAGGCGGGCAGCGACATCCTGACCACCGAGATCTTCGGCCCGGTGGTGTCGATCGTCACGTTCGCCGACGAGGACGAAGCGGTGCGGCTGGCGAACGACACCGAGTACGGGCTCGTCGCCTACGTTTACACGAACGATCTGGCACGCGGTCAGCGGATGATCGAGCGGATCGAGACGGGCATGATGGGCCTGAACGCCGGGGTGATCTCGAACGCGGCCGCGCCGTTCGGCGGCATCAAGCAGTCTGGCACCGGACGAGAGGGCGGCTTCGAGGGCATTCACGAGTACTTGGAGACCAAGTACACGATGACCCCCACGCCCTTCGCGTGACCCTGTTACGAGTTCGTCAGACCAGGAGCTGGTGTTTGGCCAGGTCTCGATAGAGCGGGGTCGACTGCACGAGTTCCGAGTGCGTGCCGGTGCCCACGACGCGACCCCGGTCGAGCACGACGATCTGGTCGGAGTCGACCACGGTCGAGAGCCGGTGCGCGATCACGATGAGCGTGCGGTTCTCGGCCACGGCGTCGATCGCTTCGCGAAGCAATTGCTCGTTCAGCCCGTCCAGCGATGAGGTGGACTCGTCGAGCAGCAGGATCGGGGGAGCGGCGAGCAGTGTGCGCGCGATCGCGAGCCGCTGACGCTCGCCCCCGGAGAGCATGACACCTTCCTCGCCGACGGGCGCATCCAGCCCGAGCTCGTTGCGGTCGAGCACCTCCAGCAGGTTGACCGCTCGCAGCACCTCAATGCACTGCTCGTCGCTCGCGTCGGGCGCGGCGAGGCGCAGGTTCTCGCCGATCGAACCGGCCAGCACCGGGGCGTCCTGCTCGACATAGCCAATTTGTGCGCGCAACTGGTGCCGGTCGAGTCCGCGAACATCGATTCCGCCCAGTCGCACGATGCCCTCGGTCGGGTCGTAGAAACGCTCGATCAGGGCGAGGACGGTGCTCTTGCCGGCGCCCGACGGCCCGACGAGTGCGACGCGCTTGCCCCGCGGCACCGAGAACGACACTCCGCGCAGGACGCGCGAGGTGGTCTCGGCTTCGTCCGTCGCCCGTTGTGCGTCGGATGCTTCGCCTGGACGGTTCGCATTCTCCTGCGCGAGCAGTTCGGCGACGATCTTCTCCTGCTCGGTGCCATGCGCATTCTCGGGGTAGGCGAAGTGCACGTTCTCGAACGAAATCGCATCCGCCGACGACGTGTCCGGTCGAGGCTGGACCGTTGCGTCGTCGTCCGTCTCGATCGGCAGGTCGACGATCTCCTGAATCCGGCCGAGCGCGCCGAGCGCCTGGTTCACCGAGGTAACGGCACCGAACGCCTGCCCGAGCGGCATGATCATCATGAACAGGAACAGGATGAACGCCACCAGCGAGGCGATCGTGATCGCTCCGCTCGCGACCCGGAACCCGCCGACTCCGAGCACGACGAGGAACGAGACTTGCATCGCGATCCCTGCGACCGGCACGACGAGGGCCGAGACGCGGGCGACGCGGATGCCCATCCGCCACGCACCGCGTGCCTCTTCCTCGATCGTCTCGAGCTCCCGTTCGGTTGCATTGGCGGCGCGCACGGTGCGGATGGCGCCGATCGCGCGTTCGACGGCCGCGGCGAGATCGCCGACCTTGCGCTGCTGTTCTTGGCTGGCGATCCGGATGCGGCTGGAAAGGGTGGTGACGGTCGCGATCGCTGCGGCGATCACGAGCAGGGTGAGGCCGAGCAGCACTGGGTCGATCACGAGCATCGCTACGAGCGCACCGACGAAGATCAGTGCACCGCCGATGGCGTCGATGAGACCTTGCGTGAGCACCGCGTAGAGCAGGGTCGTGTCGGAGCCGACTCGCGAGACCAGATCGCCCGTTCGGCGCGTGTCGAACTCGCGGATCGGCAGGCGCAGCATCCGCCTGACGAGCGTGCGCCGGGCGGAGAATACGACCGTGGTTCCGGTTCGCTGCAGCAAGTAGTGCTGGTAGCCCGCGATCAGCCCGGAGACGACGACGAGGCCAACGAGTAGCCAGACGAGCGCACCTAGCGGCTGTTGCGATTCGACGATCGCGATAACCTGACTCACGATCACCGGCTGGGCGAGGGATGCGGCGGCACCGAGCACGCTCAGTGCGACGACGACTCCGAGCACGCGTTTGTGCTCGAGCAGGTAGGGCATCAACTGGCGGAACCGGGCGCGCGGTCCGGCAGCATCCGTGCGGTCTCGGCGCAGCATTTGACGCCGCTCTGGTGCGGTACTCATTGCGATTTCCTTGTTCCCGCCTCAGCGGCGTCCGTACTTCTTGTGGACGGCCTGCCTTGTCACACCGAGCGACAGCGCGATGATCTGCCACGACCAGCCGTGGCTGCGCGCCCGCCGGACCGTCACGGCTTCGCGCCGATCCAATTCTCGTCGCAGCTCCGCCAGTGCGCGCAACGCCCGCAGGGGGTCGTCGTCGCCGGCTTCGGCCGCGAGCGTGTGCAGTGCTTCGCCCATGTGTCAACCTTAGTTGACCAGGCGCTATCGCGTCAACCAGGGTTGACGGTTCGGACATGGGTCTTGAAGATGTGTCGCTCAACGGCGGCGCTCGACAGCCGGTCGCACTAGGCTCCCAGGGTGTGCCCGCCGTGATCCGAGCAGAGAACCTCGTCAAGAAATACGGTGACTTCGCGGCCGTCGACGGCATCAGCTTCGAGGTCGCCCCTGGCGAATCTTTCGGCCTGCTCGGCCCGAACGGTGCGGGCAAGTCGACGACCATGCGCATGATCGGCGCGGTCTCCACGCGAACCGCGGGCGAATTGCGGGTGCTCGGCCTCGACCCCGACCGGCATGGTCCAGAAATCCGGGCACAACTCGGTGTCGTGCCGCAGCAGGACAACCTCGACCGCGAATTGCGAGTGCGCGAGAACCTCATCGTCTACGGCAGGTACTTCGGCCTGCCGCGGGCCGGCCTGGCGATCAAGGCCGACGAACTGCTCGAGTTCGCCCAGCTCGCCGATCGGGCGGGATCGCGAGTGGACGACCTCTCGGGCGGGATGAAGCGGCGGCTGACGATCGCGCGAGCGCTCGTGAACGACCCGCGTGTGCTCATGCTCGACGAACCGACCACGGGGCTCGACCCTCAAGCCCGGCACGTGCTCTGGGATCGCTTGTTCCGGCTCAAGGAACAAGGCACGACCCTCGTGCTCACCACGCACTACATGGATGAAGCCGAGCAGCTTTGCGACCGGCTGATCGTCGTGGACAAGGGCCGGATCATGGCCGAGGGCTCGCCCGCCCAACTGATTCGCGAGCACTCCAGCCGGGAGGTGCTCGAACTGCGATTCGGCGCCTCGCAGAACGAGCAGGCTGCCGCGCGGCTGGCCGGGATCGGCGAGCGGCAAGAGGTGCTGCCCGATCGCATCCTCGTGTACTCGGCCGACGGAGAGGCCCAGTTGCAGGAAGTGACCAGGCGCGGCCTGAATCCGCTCACGAGCCTCGTGCGCAGGTCGAGCCTCGAGGACGTGTTCTTGCGGTTGACAGGCCGGAGTCTGATCGAATGAGCGTGGTCGCGAGCAAGTCGCTGCGGTTCGGGTCTTGGTACGTCGCCGAGCACCGGCTGCGGCTCATGCGCGCGTACCTGCAGACGGTGATCGCGACGAGCATCGGCAGTCCGCTCGTCTATCTGTTCGCGCTCGGCGTGGGACTTGCGAGCCTCGTCGAGCAGGACATCCCCGTGGGGGACGGCCGCTTTGTCGGCTACCTCGCGTTCGTCGCGCCCGCACTGCTCGCCACCTCGGCCACGACCGTTGCGGTCGAGGAAGGCACCTACCCGGTCATGGCGGGCTTCAAATGGAACCCGACCTTTCACGCGATGCACGCATCGCCGATCTCGCCCGCGCAGATCGTGAACGGGGTCGTGATCGCGATCTTCGCGCGCATCCTGTTCACGGTCGGGGTCTACTACGTGTTCATGCTGCTGTTCGATGCGATGCCTTCCCCGCTCGGCGCCGTCAACATCCTGACTGCGAGCCTGACCGGCATGGCGATCGGGCTCGTGGTCATCGCCTACATCACGACCATCCGTGACTACCGCGAGCAGCCCGATCTGATCATGAGGTTCCTGGTCACGCCCATGTTCCTGTTCTCGGGAACGTTCTTCCCGCTCGAGCAACTGCCGGTGTTCCTGCAGTGGCTGGGCTGGATCTCGCCCTTGTGGCACGGCGCCGAACTGGGTCGCGTGTTCGGCTACGGGCTCGTCGAGCCTCTCTGGCTCACCCTCGTGCACTTCGGCTACCTGGCGACGCTGGGGCTTGTGGGCTGGCGCCTCGCGCAGCGCTTCATGGCGAGGACGCTCGAGTCATGACGCTCGGCCAGACCCTGCTTGAACCGGCACGAAGGGCACGCCGGTTCGGCGGCATGTATGCGGGGAACGCTCGCTCGGTCGTCGTGCGCGGCTTGCTCGCGACACGTAGCAGCACCTATCTGCTGGTCGTGAGCGGATTCTTCGAGCCGGTCTTCTATCTGCTCGCGCTCGGCTATCTGCTCGCGCTCGGCGTGGGCTTCGGCGAGTTCGTCGGGCGGGTCGAGACCGGCACCGGCGCCGAGTTGTCGTATGCGGCCTACATCGCGCCGGCACTGCTGGCCGTCTCGGCGATGAACGGCGCGATCTACGGCTCGACCTGGGGCGTGTTCTTCAAGATCCGCTACGAGAAGCTTTACGAGGGGATGCTCGCGACCACGCTCGGTCCGGTCGATATCGCGCTCGGCGAGATCGCGCTCTCGCTCTTGCGCGGCGTCACCTATGCGGCGGGTTTCTTGTTCGTCATGCAGTTGCTCGGGTTGAATCTGGCCTGGACCGCTTTACTCGCGTTGCCAGCGGTGCTGCTGATCGCTTTCGCCTTCGCGAGCGTCGGCATGGCCGTGACGAGCTACATGACCACCTTCCAGCAGATGGGCTGGGTGCAGTTCGTGCTGCTGCCGATGTTCCTGTTCTCGGGCACCTTCTACCCGTTGAGCGTCTACCCCGAACCGGTGCAGTGGATAGTGCAGGCGCTGCCGTTGTGGCACGGCGTCGACCTGCTGCGCGGGCTCACCACCGGGATGCTGAACGCCGGGATGCTGTGGCACCTCGCGTACTACCTCGCGCTCGCCGTCGCGGGCATGCT
>CAYRUW010000002.1:0-8983 GCA_964427465.1 uncultured Diaminobutyricimonas sp. | reverse complement strand
CCGGGATGCTGTGGCACCTCGCGTACTACCTCGCGCTCGCCGTCGCGGGCATGCTGCTCGCCACCACGCGCCTGCGCAAGCTGTTCCTCGACTGACGCCCGCGGGTCGACTGCAGCGCGTCGCGCTGACTGCGCCCCGTGGGTCGAGTAGGCCGCAGGCCGTATCGAGACCGTGGTGGGCGGGGTCTCGGTACGCGCCCTGGTACGCGCTACTCGACCCGCGGGGTGGGACGTGGGTCGAGTAGGCCGTAGGCCGTATCGAGACCGTGGTGGGCGGGGTCTCGGTACGCGCCCGGTGGGCGCTACTCGACCCCCTTCGTGGGCCGGTCTCGGTACGCGCTGCGCGCTACTCGACCCGCCGGGTCTCGGTACGCGCCCTGGTACGCGCTACTCGACCCCCTGCCTTCGGGCATTCGACCTGCAGTTCAGCCGACCTGCGCGACCTCCACGTTCGGGTTCGCCTTGCGCAAGTTCTCGAGCACGGCCGGGTCGATGCCCGAGTCGACGATGATCACGTCGAAGTCACCGACGGGCGTGAGCCGGTGCAGCGCGCGCTGGTTGAATTTCGAGTGATCGGCCAGCAGCACCTTCTTCGCCGCAGAGTCGAGCAGGGCTTGCTTCAAGTGCACGGTCTCTTGCGACTTGTGACAGCAGATGCCGTCCTGGATCGCGGTGGTCGACATGAACAGCACGTCGGCGTGCAATTTCGCGGCGGTCTCGCTCGCGAGTATTCCGAAGAACGCGTCGTAGGCGGGATCGTAGGTACCGCCAAGCGAGATGAGGTCGATCCCGGTCTGGTTCCCGAGGCGGGTCATGAGCGACTGGAAGTTCGTGATGACAGTGAGCGGGGCCAGGTTCACGATGCCGTCTGCCATCGCGAGCCCCGTGGTGCTCTCGTCGAAGAGCACGATGTTCCCGCGCTCGACGTGAGTGAGGGCCTGGTTCGCGATCGCCTTCTTCTCGGCCAGCATCCGCTCCGAACGGGAGCGGACGGTCGTGTCGAGCAGCGCTGCCGGATGCGCTCTCGCGCCGCCGCGCACTTTGACGATCCACGACTCATCGCTGAGGAGTTCGAGGTCGCGATGCACGGTCATGAGGCTCACCGAGAACGCTTCGGCGAGCTCCTCGTTGGTGGCGTACCCGTTTCGCACGACGTACTCGCGCATTCTGTTGCGGCGGTCCGCTTGCTGGGTTGGCCGCTCACCCCCTAGCGAGACAGTCATCAAGGCTCCTTCCGGTACCTGATACCGACGACGACAGTTCGTTCGGTCACCTTATCGTCAGTGTTGCGAAACTAACACGTCACCAACGCTCGGGATGGCGGCTGCGACGCAACCGACGCGCGCACACCATTGGGCGAGGCGGTGTTAGAAAAATAACAGAACAACAACCCTAGCTGATAGCAATGTTAATCTTCTTGACATTGAGCTTCGATTTAAGCTTGGATACCTAACATCTCTGACGCGGTCTTTGGATCGCCTTTGCCAGTGAGGTGTTAGCAGCGCAGGCATTCCACGATTTGTCGTCAGCAACAACAAGAGGTTCAGAAAGGGCTGGATCATGATCAGAGGCGCGCGTAGCGCATACAGGACACGCATCGGGATTGGTTTGGTGACAGCCAGCGTGATGCTCGCCGTCGCCGGCTGTTCGGCTTCGGGAAACGAACAGGGTGATGAGGACGTAACCGTAACGATGTGGACCTTCCTCGACCCCGCCTCAGGTACGGACGGGCGGAGCCAGGCGCTTAGCGCCATCATCGAGGCATTCGAGAGCGAAAACCCCGGCATCAAGATCGAAACCCAGACGCAGCAATGGTCGACTCTGACCAGCTCTTACCTTGCTGCGGTCGCTGCCGGGAACGAGCCGGACATCACATGGATGCCGACGAACGATTATTGGGCCGTTGTCGATCAAGGGGCCCTGGCGGATATCACCGAAATCTATTCAGGCGAAGGAGCCGAGGTACAAGAGGCGTTCGTCGACAGCATGACCAAAGACGACAAAGTCTTCGGGTTGCCTCAATCGATGGGTGTGTATGGCGTTCTTTACCGCGAGGACCTGTTTGAAGCCGCCGGCTACGACGGCTCGGACTTGGCCACATGGAGCAGCTTCGAGCAGGTTGTCGAGGATCTGACTGACGCTTCGAACGACATCTACGGCTTCGGTCAGGCGTTCAGCACCACGACGGCGGATGTTCAAGTCATGGTGCCCCGCTTGTTGCAGGATCAGGGAAACTTGTTCGGCGAAGACGGTCTGCCGGCATGGTCGACACCCGAGGGGCAGGCCGCGCTCGAATACCAGATCGATTTCGTGGAAAGCGGTCTAACCCCTGAAGCCGCGGTGCAGTGGACATCTGAAAACACGTACGAGCAGCTGGCGGCGGGCCGAGTAGCGATCGTGCCTGCATTGAGCACGCGAGTGCCAGTGATGGAGGAACAGCTCGGAGCCGAGAATGTCGGGTTCGCGTTGTGGCCGAGCTACTCGGATGCTGAACCCATGAACGCCGTTGCCGGTTGGGTCGTCGGCGTTTCCGCTACAAGCGACGTGGTGGACGCGGCCAGCAAATTCGTGGAACACCTCTCGAGCCTCGAATCCGACATGGAGTGGGTGACCACCGGTGGACAAGCACCAGTACGGTCCGACACGCTGGCTTCCATCGACGACTCGGCGCCTTACCTTGACACGGTTTCGACAGGTTTCGGATCCGGATGGCTGCCTCCCGCCGAAGCGATCTACGGTGACTATCGGACATACCTGAACCAGGCAGCACAGGATGTGCTCGCCAATGGCCTTGGGTATGAAGAGGCACTGTCGCGGGCGGAGGAGAGCTACGTGGGAGCCGCGCGCTAACTATGGCACGTAGCGTCCACGGATTGGTGGCGAGGGAGCGTCGGCTCGGCCTGGCTTTGGTCGGGCCGACGCTCTTGATCCTCGGCCTCGTGCTCGCCGCGCCGACGGTGTTCGCCGCGGTCTACAGCCTGATGGACATTCGCTTGGCGCAGGTTCAGGGCTTCGCCGGGGCGTTCAACTGGGAGCAGGCGGTCTTCACGCAGGAGTTCATCGCGTTGCTTGGACGGACCGCCGTGTTCGTCATCGGCTCCCTACTTCTCACACTCGTGGTGAGTTTCCCCATAGCGCTCGGTCTGCACCGGCTTACGCAGCGGCGGGCCCTATGGTTCCAGCTCGTCGTGATCCTCCCCTGGGTCTTGTCCACGATCGTTGCAGCCCTGCTGTTCAGGTGGACATTTCTGGAGAGCCTGGGATTGGGGGCATGGCTGACCGACGTACTGTTCGACCATCGATGGGAGCCGCTTCTCACTCCTGCTGGCGCGATGACAAGCATGATTGTGGTCGCGACTTGGCGCACAACTGGGTTCGCAGTGTTGCTTTTGCTGGCGGGGCTCAAGGCTGTGGACGCCGATGTGTACGAGGCGGCACGAGTTGACGGAGCTTCCTGGTTTCAAACCTTCGTGCACATCACGATCCCTATGATCCGGACGCCTCTTTCGATCGTCACTGTGGTACTCGTGATGAGCAATCTCAACAGCGTTGAGGTGCCACTCGTGATCACGGGCGGCGGCCCTGGCGAATCAACCATGACACTGGCGCTGGAGATCTACCACACCGCGTTCACCGGCCTTGATTTTGGCGGTGCTGCCGCCCTGGCGACGGCTGCAGCAGTGATCAACGTCGCGCTCGTGTACGCATATGTCCGACTGACTCGATTGAACACTTGACCATGACTCGACGGAAATCGAACCCTCTCCTGAGGCTGCTTGGCTGGCTCGGACTCGCCGTGGTGACGGTACTCAACCTGTTGCCGATCATCTGGGGGCTCGTGACATCGACGAAGTCCGCTGGCCGGATCTTCTCTACCGACACCTTGCTGTGGGGCTTCTCACCCACTCTCGACAATTACCAGAATGTGCTGCAGGGTTCGTTCGGTGGTGCCTTCATCGTCAGCCTGCTGTACGCACTAGGCGCGACCATCGCGGCCCTCGTGCTCGCTTCCTTGGCGGCGTATGCCCTCGATCGGTTCCACTTCCCCTTCCGGAACGCCATCTTCTACGTGATCGTCGGATGTGTCCCACTAGCGATCGGTGCCGCAGTGCTTGTGGTCCCGAACTACCTGTACTTCTCGGCGATCGGCTTTACGAATCAGTGGTTCACATTGCCGCTCCTATATGTCGGGCTGAATCTTCCCATCGCGATCTGGGTTCTTAAAGGCTCGATCGAAGCGGTGCCGGCGTCGCTCGACGACGCGGGGAAGCTCGACGGGCTGAACTCCATGGGAGTGCTTCTTCGGGTGATCCTCCCCTTGTGCAGACCCGGGCTGTTCGCGGCCGGCATGCTCGTGTTCATCGGTGCTTGGAGCGAGTTCGTCGCTGGCTCGGTGTTCGTCCAAGACGCTGCACTTCGTCCGGTTCAGGTGGCGATCTATCAGTACATAAGCGCGTACGGGCGGCAATGGGGTTCCTTGACCGCGTCCGCACTCCTGGCCGTGCTCCCAATACTCGTCCTCGTTGTCGTATTCGGAAAGCAACTGGTCAGCGGGCTCACTCAAGGCTCGGTCAAGGGCTGAACGGTGATCCCCGTCACGTGTTCCAGTGAACGGCGTCACGGCTGCATGGACGTGTTGGTAATGCCAGGCATATCGAAAGGCGAAAAGGGTGGAAGAGCTAACGGTTGAGCGCGAAATCACGGTCATCGGCGGCGGGCTTGCCGGTGTTTGCGCTGCGATCGCCGCGGCGAGGCAGGGCGTGCGGGTTGCGCTTGTTCAGAATCGTTCGATGCTCGGTGGCAACTCGAGCAGCGAGATCCGCGTGTGGGTAGTCGGGGCAACGGCACATGGGGTCCAGCACTTTGCTCGCGAGACCGGGATCATGGGGGAGCTCTTCCTGGAGAATCAGTTCCGCAATCCTCATGGAAATCCCTACTACTGGGATCTGGTGGTGCTTGATGCAGTCAAGTCCGAGCCGAACATCGACCTATATCTCAATACCGATGTTCGGGAAGTGGATGCGCACGGGCCCGAAGCGGACCGGCAGATTCGTGCTGTTACCGGATGGCAGATGGGATCCGAAAAGAAGATTCGTTTCGAAAGCCCCGTGTTCATCGATTGCAGCGGTGATGGACTGGTCGGGGACTTGGCGGGCGCCAAATACATGCAAGGCAGAGAGCCGCGATCGATGTTCGGCGAGGACTGGGCTCCACTCGTGCCGGACAACAACACACTTGGCAGCACGCTCCTGTTCTATTCGAAGGATGCCGGTCACCCGTCCAAGTTCGTGCCGCCAACGTGGGCACGCGACATAACCAAGACCGCTATCCCAGAGCGGCGGGTCATACGCGAAGACATGAGGGGGTGTGCCTACTGGTGGATCGAGTGGGGAGGCGAGCTGGATGTGGTCCACGACAACGAGCTGATCCGAGACGAGCTGCAGGCTGTCGTGTACGGAATCTGGGACTACATAAAGAACTCGGGCAAGTTCGACTCCGACAACTTGACTCTGGAGTGGGCGGGGTCCTTGCCGGGGAAGCGGGAGTACCGGCGCTTCGTCGGCGATCATGTTCTGACTCAGCAGGACATCGTTGAGCAGCGGGAGTTTCCGGACCGTGTTGCGTTCGGCGGATGGTCGATCGATCTGCACCCTGCTGGTGGCGTGTATTCGAACGAAGAAGGCGCTCTCCACTTGCACCCCGACGGGAACTACCACCTGCCACTCCGCAGCTTGTACTCGATCAACGTCGGAAACATGTGGATGGCCGGGCGAAACATCAGCGCGTCACACGTGGCGTTCGGCGGAACACGCGTAATGGCGACTTGCGCAGTTCTTGGCGAAGCGGCGGGTACCGCCGCCGCGGTAGCGTTGCAGCGCGAACTGACCCCGCGCCAGGTTGCGACAGAGCAATTCGAAGCGGTGAAGCACGCACTGATCAGGTCGGACGCCTCGATCCTCGGTGTCGTCAACGATGACCCCAGCGATCTTGCGCTCCGCGCTCAAGCTTCGGCGTCGTCCGTCTTCACCCGGCCGGCCATTGAGCAGTCCCAGGGAACGGTTCCGCTTGATTCGGACCTCGGCATGGTTCTCCCGGTGCAAACGGGTCTCGGCAAGCTCGGCATACTCGTCGATGCAGCGTCGGATGCCCGTTTGACCGCTCAGCTTCACTCGGTATCCGCACCGCAGAACTACCTGCCCGCAAACATGTTGGCGGAGCGCGTGGTCGACGTGACTGCAGGGCGGGAGCAATGGGTTGAGTTCGATTTTGAGTGGACCACAGAAGCCGAATGCAACGTCTTCGTTGTCCTGCAAAAAGCCCCGAACGTTGAACTGCACACGAGCGAGGACACAATCCCGGGCACGCTGTTCTTCCAGCACAGACTTCCCGTCGGGAACGAAGCCAACACCCTCTACTTCCGCGAATGGAAGCAGTTCCTCAAACGCAAGAGCGTGTGTCTACGGTATTCAGG
Organism: uncultured Diaminobutyricimonas sp.; assembly: GCA_964427465.1. Taxonomy (GTDB): domain Bacteria; phylum Actinomycetota; class Actinomycetes; order Actinomycetales; family Microbacteriaceae; genus Diaminobutyricimonas. The sequence continues at coordinate 2,512 of CAYRUW010000002.1, read as the reverse complement.
CGCCGAAGGCGCATACTCACCCAGCAAGGTTCTGGGCGGCTACGGACGCCCTTACGGCGGGCCGCAAATGTGGGTTTCCGAGCCCATGTCAACAGACACGGAGCCATGGATCGATATCGCATGGGATTCGCCAGTCGCGATCGAGGATCTGGTCTTGATCTTCGACGACGAGGTCGACGAAGATTTGATCAACCTTCACCATCATTTCACGGAACACGAAGTGATGCCCGGCCTCGTGAGGGACTACGAAGTTCACGTGGATACTGGCTCCGGGTATCAATCGCTGATCGAAGTGCGCGAAAACCGGAGCCGTTGCCGGCGACATCGTCTCGGTCTTGGGGAAGTTCGAGCTGTCCGGCTCAGGATCATGGCAACTAACGGTGCCCCAAGGGCGCATGTCGTTGCTATGCGGGCGTACTGACATGGGCCGGAAATCAGCGACTGATCCCCCTGTGCTGAGGAGGTGCATGTCCCCGACAGGTCCGTCTCGGCCGACCAGACAGCAGATACAGCAAGCGATCTGGAGTGCTCCATGGGAAGCCGCGCTCGCCCAGCAGTGAACGCTCGGGTGACGGTGGGCGAACCGGTGTTCCTGGCGGTGGACGCGGGAACCTCGGCGGTCAAGGCGGTCTTGCTCGACGGCGACGGCACTGAACTGGCAGTCGCGCGCCGGAGCACTGTGGTTTCCAGACCGCGGCCCTCGTGGGCCGAGCAGGACATGACCGCGGTGTGGGCGGCCGTCGTGGCGACGGTTCGCGAGGTGCTCGCCGACCGCGAGCAGGTCGAGTTCGTGGCGATCACTGCGCAAGGCGACGGTTGCTGGCTGATCGACGAGACCGGCGCGCCCACCGGGCCGGCGATCCTATGGAACGACGGGCGCGCCTCCGGATTCGTGGACGACTGGTGGGCCGATGGCACGATCGCCAAGGCGTACCGGCTGAACGGCTCGATCTGCTTCCCCGGACTGCCGAACGCGATCCTGCGCTGGCTCCAACTGCACCAGCCGGAGCGGCTCGCCGCCTCTGCGCGCATGCTCACGTGCTCGGGCTGGCTGTTCTGGCAACTCACCCGCACCGCGCTCGCACATGTGAGCGACGCATCCGCCCCGTTCCTTGACGCGCGCAGCAAGGCCTACTCGCCCGAATTGCTCGAGATGTACGGGCTGACCGGCATCCGGCGACTTCTGCCACCGGTCGCCGACTCGATCGCTGCAAGCGGCCTGTTGCACGCTTCGGCGGCTGCGGAGCTCGGACTGCCCGAAGACGTTCCGGTGTTCATGGCGCCGTACGACGTCGCCTCGGCCGCGATCGGTCTCGGTGCGACCGAGCCCGGCGCGGCGCTCGCGGTTCTGGGCACGACGATCGTCACGGGACTGGTCACCGAACAGCCGGTCGCCGAAGGCGCGCCCGTGGGTTCGACCATCGTCCTGGGGCTGGACGGACTCCATTTGCGGTTCTTCCCGGCGCTCAACGGAGTCGAAGTGCTCGCTTGGTGCGCCCGCACCCTCGGTCTCGGCGGCGCTGCCGATGTCGCAGAGCTCGCCGAGCAATCCGTGCCGGGCGCCAACGGCCTGCTGTTCCTGCCGTACCTGGCGCCGGCGGGCGAACGCGCCCCGTTCCTCGACTCGTCGGCGCGCGGCAGCTTCTGGAACCTCACCCTCGAGCACACGCGGGCCGACATCGCGCGGGCCGTGCTCGAAGGTCTGACCATGGTCGTCGTGGACAGCCTCGCCCACGCCTCGATAGACCCGATCGAGCTGCGCTTGACCGGCGGCGGGGCGAGGAGTCGGTTCTGGTGCCGGCTGATCGCGAACGCGACCGGTGTGCCCGTGCTGGTGCCTGCTGCCGAGGAGGTCACGGCGAGAGGGGCGTACCTCGCGGCGCGGCTCGCGGCCGACCACGCGGTCGAAGGGCTCGCCGCGGCGGGAGAACGGCACGAGCCCGATGCGGGCATGGAGGCGTTCCACCGGGAGCGCTACGAAGAGTTCTGCAGGGTCCGGGAACTCGCGCGGGCCGTCTGGGCGGCGGGACGGGAACCGTGACCGGCGGCGGCGCATGGGTCGGCGTCGACCTGGGAACGCAGAGCGTGCGGGTTATGGCGGTCACTTCAGAAGGGCGCGTACTCGGCAGGGCGTCGAGGTCGCTGGCCAGTAGCCGCGACGGAGTTCGCCATGAACAGGACCCGCACGAGTGGTGGAGCGCTTTCTGCGCCGCAGCGCGCGAAGCGCTCGCCGGCGTGCACGAGCCCACGCGCGGAGTCGCGGTGTGCGGAACGTCGGGCACAGTGCTCGTGGTCGACCGTCGTGGCGAGCCGCTTACGCCGGGGATCATGTACGACGACGGCAGGGCGTCCGCCGAACTTGACCGGGTAGATGCCGTCGGCGAGCACTTGTTCGCGAAACTCGGCTACCGCCGGATGCAAGCCGTGTGGGGCCTGCCGAAGGCGTGCTGGCTGTTGCGGAATCACTCGTTCCCGGCCGGTGCACGGCTGGCGCACCAAGCCGATTTCGTGA
>CAYRUW010000001.1:24337-25516 GCA_964427465.1 uncultured Diaminobutyricimonas sp. | reverse complement strand
ATCTCGCGTCATTGCTCGGCCGCCTCGAACGCGGCGCTGTCGGCGGGTTCGTGCAGTTGTTCGTCGACAACGACCCGGGCGATCCGGACCGCTACCTCGTGTTCGCCGAGCAGGGCGGGCTCGGCCTTCCCGACGAGTCCTACTACCGCGAGGAAAAGTTTGCCGAGATCAGACGCGAATACGTGGCGGCTATCCAGCGGATGCTCGCGCTGGCCGGCCTGGACGACGTCGCCGCCCGAGCGCAGCGCGTGTTCGCACTGGAGACGGAACTCGCCGCGCACCACTGGGACAACGTGCGCTCGCGGGACAGTCACGCCACCTACAACCTTCGTGCCTGGCAAGACGTGGCCGCCACCGCCCCCGAGGTCTGGCACGCCTGGCGCGACGCGCTCCAGCCGCCGGAGCGTGCCTTCGATGAACTTGTCGTGCGTCAGCCCAGCTTCCTCGAAGGGCTCGCGAGCCTGCTCACCGATTCCCGGCTCGATTCCTGGCGCGACTGGTTGCGCTGGCAGGTGATCCGCTCCTACGCGCCGTACCTTTCGAGTGCTTTCGTGCAGGCGAATTTCGATTTCTACGGACGCGTTCTCACCGGAGCCATGGAGTTGCGGGCGAGATGGAAGCGCGGCGTCTCCGTCGTCGAAGGCGCGATGGGGGAGGCCGTCGGCCGGATGTACGTAGAGCGCCACTTCAAGCCCGAGGCGAAGCACGCGATGGACGAACTGGTCGGCAACCTGATCGAGGCGTACCGGCAGAGCATCGCTGGGCTCGACTGGATGACCGAGCAGACCCGCGAACGAGCCCTGGCCAAACTCGAGCGGTTCACACCCAAGATCGGTTATCCGGTCAAATGGCGGGACTACTCGAGTCTTCGGATCGACCCGCGCGATCTCGTCGCCAATGTTCGGGCGGTCAGCGAGTTCGAGTTCCGTCGCGAACTCGGCAAGATCGGCCGGCCGATCGACCGCGACGAGTGGTTCATGACACCGCAGACCATCAACGCCTACTACAACCCCGGGTTCAACGAGATCGTGTTCCCCGCCGCGATCCTGCAGTTCCCGTTCTTCGACGCGAACCGGGATGCGGCGGCAAACTATGGCGCGATCGGCGCGGTGATCGGCCACGAGATCGGGCACGGCTTCGACGACCAGGGGTCCCGCTACGACGGCGATGGACGCTTGT
>CAYRUW010000001.1:0-24237 GCA_964427465.1 uncultured Diaminobutyricimonas sp. | reverse complement strand
ATCGGGCACGGCTTCGACGACCAGGGGTCCCGCTACGACGGCGATGGACGCTTGTCCGACTGGTGGACACAAGCCGATCGCGAGGCGTTCGAGCAGCGCACGGCATCCCTGATCGAGCAGTACAACCGGCTCAGCCCCCAGCAATTGCCCGGGCACCACGTGAATGGCTCTCTGACGATCGGCGAGAACATCGGCGACCTGGGCGGGCTCGGCATCGCGTGGAAGGCGTACCTGATCTCGCTCGCCGGACAGGAGCCACCGGTGATCGACGGGATGACCGGTGCGCAACGGTTCTTCCTCTCCTGGGCGCAAGCGTGGCAGGCGAAGCTGCGCGACGAGGAGGCGCTGCGGCTGCTCTCGATCGATCCGCATTCGCCGAACGAGTTCCGCTGCAACCAGATCGTGCGTAACATCGATGAGTTCTATTCCGCGTTCGGCGTGACCGAGTCGGATGCGCTCTGGCTCGACCCCGAGCAGCGCGTCACGATCTGGTGATCGACGATCTGGATGGCGAGAAGACCCGCATGGTGGATGTCGCGAATGCCGGCGAGCGCAGCCTTCGCGCCCGTGCGCCGCGCGTGCCCCGGCATCGCGCCGAACGCAAGATCGTCGACTTCTCGGCAGGCTTCCAGGCGCTAGGGCATCTCGCCTACGAGGGCGCGCAAGTGTCGGCGAAGGCGGTGGACATCGACACGGATGAGGTGCTCGTCGCGATCGACGACCGGATAGTGCTGCCCACCGCGAGCGTAGGCAAGATTCTGCTCTTGATAGAGGTCTCGGCGAGGCTGACCAGCCGTGACTTCTCCGGCTACGGCATCCTCGACAAGACCACTCTGGATGCGGCGGGCGAGAGCGGCATCTGGCAGCACTTGCAGGCTCCGTCGCTGCCGGTGGCCGACCTTGCGACCCTCGTCGCCTTCACGAGCGACAACCTCGCCACGAATGTGCTCTTGCGCCAGGTCGGTCTCGACGCCGTGCGGGCGAGAACCGAATCGCTCGGGCTCATGCGCACGGCCCTGCTCGATCTGGTTCGCGACAGTCGCGGACCGGACGACGCGCCTCAGTTGTCGGTCGGCTCGACCGCGGAACTGACGTGGCTGTTCGCTTCGCTCGCCAGAAACGAGGTCGTCGACCCGCTCACGAGTTCGAGGGTGATGGCGTGGCTCTCACTGAACACCGACCTCTCTATGGTGGCGAGCGCGTTCGGTCTCGATCCCTTGTCGCACCGCGGACCGGATCACAGCACGGTGCTCATCAACAAAACCGGCTCGGATGCGGGCGTGCGCTCGGAGGCCGGGGTGTTGCGCGGTTCGCGCGCTCAAGTCGCGTATGCCGTGACCATCCAGTTCAACGACGACGGACTCGGCGCCCGGCTGCGAGTGCTCGAGGCCATGCGCACGATCGGCTACGACCTGCTGGAGTACGTGCACTAGGCGCTACTTGCGTTCGCGGGGCAGCATCCGGCCGGCCGGGTACTGCGGGGCGGAGGTGTGCCGGCCGTCCTGTTGCCGGGGTTCGCAGCGCAGGCGACGCCGAGCCGCGCCCCGGCCGTCGCGCGGATAATGGTCGGCATGATCTCGGCAGACCTGGCGCGCGAGCTTCGGGATGCCGGATTGGTCTGGCATCCGCAATCCGGCGACCGGTTTCAGCTCAACCAGCCCGAGCTCGTCAGCGATGTGTTCACGGTGAGCGAGATGACGATCGAGGCGCACCACTATCCGACCGGGTCGATTCTGGGGTTCAACGGCACCACCGAGTGGGCGCTGGACTCGGTCGCGCTCGAGGATGCGCTGTGGCTGCCGCGCGAAGACCAGTTGCGTGAGCTGCTACGCGGGTCGTTCCGGTCGTTGCGCCGGCTGGCCGACAGTTACCAGGTCGAGGTCGAACTGCGGCACGGCATGCGAGTGTTCGAGCATCCGGAGCCTTCCGAAGCGTACGGGAGGGCGCTGCTCGAACTCATCCGCGAGAGCCTCGGCTGACCCATTTCCGCCGAATGTGTCGCCGTGTTTCCGACCCGGCGCAAACCTGCGCGCGGCCTTGAAAAGATGGCGGCACCGTGCGGTGGGGCTAGCGGAGTCCGGAAGCTCGCTGGGAGTTGACTCGAAGGAAGTCTTGTCTTCGGCCCGGCCACCAGTACGGTGGAAACCTAAGGAACGGAGGAACCATGCGAGGCAAGATCCTTCTGCTCGTGGGCTTGGGCGTCGGCTACGTGCTCGGCGCGAGAGCGGGCCGTGAGAAGTACAACCAGATCGTGGAGAGCGCGAACAAGTTCTGGAACGACCCGCGGGTACAGCAACGTGTCGACCAGGTCGAAGAGTTCGTGAAAGACAAGGCTCCCGAAGTCGCGGATTTCGTGACCGACAACGCCAAGAAGGTGGCGCAGCAGGTGTCGGGCAAGAAGAAGAACGGTTCTCCGGCCGGCAGCAAGACCGGCGGCTCGGCGAGCACGGGCGGTTCGTCATCGAGCAGTTCCTCGGGCGGCTCGACCACCGCGGGTCCCGCAGCCAGCTAGGCGCGTGCCCGCGCCGCTGCCGAAAGGGCCGCGATGACAGACTCCACCCCTAAAGACAAGTCCCTGATCGCGTTGATCAGGGATGTGCCCAGGCTTGTCAGCGCTCTCGTTCAGAGCGAGATCGAACTCGCCAAGGCGGAGGTGATCGGCAAGCTCAAGACTGCGGGCCTCGGCGCAGGGCTCTTGGCGGCCGCCGGCGTGTTCGCGATCCTCTTCCTTGCAATGCTGCTCACCTCGGCGGTGCTCGCGCTCGCGCTCGTGATGCCGGGCTGGCTCGCGGCGCTCATCGTCGCATTCGTGGTGCTGCTGATCGCGGTGCTCGCCGCACTGATCGGCGTATCGCGGCTCAAGCAGAGCATGCCGCCGGTGCCGGAGCAGGCGATGCGCAGCGTAGAGCAGGACCTCAGGGTGATCAAGGGATTCGGAAGGCGGAACAGCTAGTGAACGAAGCGCAACCACAAGCGAAAGCGAACCGCGCGCGGGCAGAACTCGGCGAGGCGCTGGCCGCGATCGAAGAGAAACTCGATGTTCGCAAGCAGGCCAGTCGATGGGCCAAGAAGGTCGAGGCCTCGTACCGAGAGAACCCGGTGCCGTGGATCATCGGCGCGACCGCGGCCGGCATCCTCGTGGTCGGAACGGTCGTCTGGGCGCTGGTCAGCGACGACTGATCCTCAGCAAGCCTTCAGCGCGACCGTCCGGGCAGAGCGGTCGCGCTGTTGTTTTGCCATCCGCCGCAGCGGGGGCAGTATGGGTGCATGGACGGTGGCCGTTGAAGCCGCTCGCACGATGGCGGGTGCTCGTACCGCGCGGCGGCAAGTGGGGAGACGACGCCGCAGCGATTCTGCGCCGGTATGGCGCAGTGCCGGTGATCGCTCCGATGATCAACTTCGCCGGTGCAGAGGATGCCGAACCGCTGAACCGCGCGCTCGGGCGGTTGCAGGAGGGCCGCTACGACTGGCTCGTGATCACCAGCGCGACGACCGTCGACGTGCTTGTGAGCCAGTCGATTCGCGTGCCCCGTTCGACGAAGATCGCCGCCGTCGGCGAAACGACCTCGGCAACGCTCACGCTCGCTGGGTATCACGTCGATTTCGTGCCCGAAAGCGACAATTCGGTGCGGGGACTGGTGAACGAGTGGCCTGCGGCTGCGATCCATGGCCGGGTGCTGATCCCGCAATCGGACTTGCCCGAGCCGACGCTCGTGGCCGGGCTCTCGCAGCTCGGTTTCGACGTCGAGTTCATCACGGCATATCGCACGGTCGGCGTGCCCGTCTCCGACGACGTAAAGGCGGACGTCGCGAGCGGTCGCATGAACGCAGTGCTGGTGAGTTCGGGCAGCGTCGCGCGTCAGGTCGCCGAGCAACTCGCACCGCTGCCCGAGCAGACAGTGATCGCGTGCATCGGCCCGCGCACCGCTTTCGACGCGCGAGCTGCGGGCCTCGTCGTGCACGTCATCGCGGAAAGCCGTTCCGTTGATTCGCTCGTGGAGGGCCTCGCCGAGCACGTGGCGAGCCAGGCCTCCTCCGACTAGCATCGGGCGGCTGCCCATCTGGCGGCGAGCCGGCCCGTTCAGGAGCGGATGCTGATGACCGTGCGCCCTCGCACCCGGCCTTCGAGAACCTGCGCGGCGGCGTCCGCGGCATCCGCGAGCGGGATGGTCGAGGTGAGCGAGTCGAGCAGCGCCGGGTCGAGTTCGGCGGCCAGCCGGCGCCACGCTTCGAGCCGCTGGTCGCCGGGGCATTCGACCGAATTGATGCCGGCGAGCGTCACCCCGCGCAGGATGAACGGCATGACGGTGGTGTGCAGTGCGCTGTGCTCGGCGAGGCCGCAAGCGGCGACGACGCCGCCGTAGGCGGTCTGCGCGAGAACGTTCGCGAGGGTCGTGCCGCCGGCCACGTCGATGGCCGCCGACCAGCGCTGACTCTGCAACGGCTTGCCCTCGCCCTGCAGTTCGCCCCGGTCGATGACCTCGGCGGCACCGAGTGCGCGCAAGAAGCCGACCTCGCGCATCCGCCCGGTGGATGCGACCACGCGATGCCCGTGCGCGGCGAGCAAAGCGATCGCTATCGAGCCGACGCCGCCCGCGGCTCCAGTGACAAGCACGTCGCCCGTTGCGCGCGACTGGATCGCCATGACGGCGAGCATCGCGGTGAGGCCTGCCGTGCCGATCGCAGCGGCACGATGTGGTTCGAGCGACGAAGGAAGCGGCACAAGCCAGTCCGCGGCCACGCGTGCCTGCTCGGCGAACCCGCCGTCGTAGTGTTCTCCGATGCCGCGGCCGTTCACGATCACGCGATCGCCCGTGCTCCACTTGGGGCTGTCGCTTTGGCTCACGACCCCGACCAGATCGATTCCGGGCACAAGGGTGGGGCTTCTCACGACACCACGGTCGCCTCGCATGGCGAGCCCGTCCTTGTAGTTGACCGACGAGTATTCGATGTCGACCGTGACCTCGCCATCGCCCCGCGGTCCGGGCAGATCCACGAATTCGGCCTTCTCACCCTGCTTCGCCAGCCACGCTCGCATGCCACCACCCTAGGCGGCCGAGGTCAGCCGAACAGGATCTTGGCCTCGTCGTAGCGTTCTTGCGGCACGGTCTTGAGTTTTCCGAGCGCCTCCTCGAACGGCACCGAGACGATATCGGTGCCCCGCAAGGCGACCATGCTCCCCCACTCCTGGTTGAGCACCGTGCGCAGCGCTCCCATCCCAAGCCTCGTCGCGAGCACACGGTCGTAGGCGGTCGGCGTGCCGCCGCGCTGGATGTGGCCGAGAGTCGTCGCCCTCGTTTCGATGCCCGTGCGCTCTTCGATCTGGGGAGCGAGCAGCTCGCCGATGCCGCCCAGGCGCGGCCTGCCGAACGCATCCAGCCCGCGCTCGGAGTGAACGTCGGCCATGGTGTCGAGCGAGAAACCTTCCGCGACGGCGATCAGCGGCGCCCGGCCGCGGTCGTGTGCGGATTGCACCCACTGGCAGATCTGCTCGATCGACGTCTTCTGCTCGGGAATGAGGATGCAGTGGGCGCCTGCCGCCATGCCCGAATGCAGTGCGATCCAGCCCACGTGCCGGCCCATCACCTCGGCGATCATGCACCTGCCGTGCGAGTCGCCGGTAGTGCGCAAGCGGTCCATCGCTTCGGTCGCGATCTGCACGGCGGTGTCGAACCCGAAGGTGTAGTCGGTCGCCGAGAGGTCGTTGTCCACGGTCTTCGGTACGCCGACGATCGGGATGCCGGCGTCGGTCAGGCGCTTGGCAGCGGCGAGGGTGCCTTCGCCGCCGATCGCGACGAGCGCGTCGATTCCGTTGCGCTCCATGACCTCGGCGATGCGCTCGGCACCGCCGTAGTCGAACGGGTTGGTGCGGCTCGTGCCCAGGATCGTGCCGCCTTGCTTGCTGATGCCCATGATCTGCTGCCTGGCCAGCGGCATGACGAGTTCTTCGCAAACGCCTTTCCAGCCGCTGCGGAACCCGACGAACTCGTGGCGATACACCTGGATGCCGGTGAACACGATCCCGCGGATTACCGCGTTCAATCCTGGTGCGTCGCCACCGCTGGTCAGAATGCCGATCTTCATGCGTCTATCTTGTCGCGTCCGGGGCCCAGCCGTGGAATTCTCGGGTGTGACGACAAGGTCCACTACTCTCTTCCCGGGAGCTCATTCCGGGCGCCCGGATTGGAGCCCGACCGTATGTCCAGCATGCCGCCGCCCGCATATCCGATGCCTCCAGCGGAGGATCCGGGCAAGACTCTCGGAATAGTCGCACTCGTGCTGGCTTTCTTCGTGCAATTGCTCGGCCTGATTCTGGGCATCGTCGCCTTGAACCAGTCGAAGAAGGCCGGATACAGCAATGGTCCGGCGAAGGCCGCGATCATCCTGAGCATCGTGTTCATGGTGCTCGGTCTGATCATTCTCGGAATCGTGCTCGCGTTTGTCTTGCCGAACGTCGCGGTGCTCGCGGAGATCTGCAACCAGACCGGCCCCGGCCGGTGGATGCTCGAGGACGGCACGATAGTCACCTGCTGATCTGCGTGCCCGGCGTTCGTGCTGCTTCGCGTGCGAACGCTTCGGAGCGCGTTCGCGAACGCCGGGCAGCACAGGATTGGCTGGGAAGGCAGCCCCCGTTACAGGGCTTGCTGCCTACCATTGGCGGGTGCGACAGCCGAACGACCGATTGGCCCTTCATGCCGTGCTCAACAATGCGAACTGGTGTGATCTCGTCGCCCGCAGCAACGACATCGGCACGACGTTCACCGACCAGCTCTGGGCCTCGGATGCGCCCATGCCGCCCGGTTTCTCTGAAGCCGTCACCCTGCGGCCTGGGGCGAAGCCGGACTGGGGCGCCATTCGCGGCGGAGGCGGACTCTCGGTGACCGACAGCTTCGCCGACCAGGACCTCGCCCCGGCGGGCTACAGCATCGAGTTCGAGGCGCAGTGGATCGGCCTCGACGAAGTGGCCACCGAGGCGAACGTTCAATGGCATCGGGTCGGTCGCGAACGGTTCGCGAACTGGCTCGAGGAGCACGACTATGCGACCGGCATTCATCCAGCGCTGCTGGATGTGGCCGAGGTCGTCGTGGTCGAAGCATTGCAAGGCGACCGGTTCGTCGCCGGCGCGATTCTCAACCGCAGCGAGGAGGTGATCGGTCTGAGCAACGTCTTCTTCGGCGAGGTCGACCCGGTCGAGGCCTGGCGGTCTTTGGCGACCCTTGCGCACACGCGGTTCGGCCACGCGCCTGTCGTGGGCTACGAACGCGAAGACACCATCGTGCCCGCGCTCGCGGCCGGATTCCGTCCGGTCGGGCCGCTGCGGGTCTGGGCGCACTGACCGCGGACGAGGCCGCGCGCGCCGGTAGCGCGGGCTAGGGTGCAGGGGTGCGCCCACGGCAGTCGACCTATTCCCCGAAGCAGCCGGTCGACGTGCGCTTGACGCTCGCGCCGTTGCAGCGCGGCGCAATGGACCCGACCATGCGATGGGAGCCGGGCGCGCTCTGGCGCACCACTCGCACTCCCGATGGCCCGGCGACTCTTCACTTGAAGATCGGCCGCGAGATCCAGGCGAGCGCGTGGGGCCCGGGTGCCGAGCGTGCGATCGCTGGTGTGCCCGCGTTGCTCGGCGCGGGGGATGACTGGGCACGGTTCGACGCCACGCATCCGTTCGTCCGCGAAGCGCGGCATCGGATGCCGGGGCTGAGACTCGCGCGAACCGGTCGTCTGCTCGAAGCGCTCGTGCCTGCCGTGCTCGAGCAGAAGATCACCCAGCTCGAGGCCCGTCGCGCCTGGCGGCAATTGGTCTCGCGCTATGGCGAGGAGGCGCCCGGTCCGGCGCCGCTGGGAATGCGGGTCTTCCCGGCGGCGGAGGTCTGGCGGCGTGTGCCCTCCTGGGAGTGGCATCGGGCCGGGGTCGGCCCGCATCGATCGGCGACGGTGCTTCGCATCGTGCGGGTCGCCGACTCGCTCGAGCGCCTGGCTGCCGGCGAGGCCGACGACGTGGGCGTAGCGCGCGAGGCCGGCGGTGCGGGTGGCGCGGGTGGCACCCAGCGACTGGCCACGGCGTTGCGCTCGATCCCGGGTGTGGGCGTGTGGACGGTGGCCGAGACGCTTCAGCGTTCGCACGGGCATCCGGACGCGGTGAGCGTGGGCGATTACCACTTGCACGACAGCGTCGGCTGGGCACTCGCCGGCCGCCGGGTGGACGATGACGGGATGCTCGAGCTGCTTGCTCCGTGGCACGGTCAGCGGCAGCGCGTGGTACGGCTGATAACCGCATCCGGTGTCGTCGCCCCGCGCCGTGGTCCGCGGATGACGGTGCAGGACCACCGTCGCCACTAGCCGGCGGACAGCGCCGCCGCGGGCGGGTCACTCTGGGGCGTACGCGAACACCCGGGCCGGGTCGTAGCGGTGGCGCAGTTCCGCGAGCCGGTCGAAGGCCTGCGCCGGCCAGGCTGAGCGGAACTGTTCGAGCGAGGAGAAGTGCCCGGCGAAGTTGACGTTGGTCTCGGGGCACAGCCAGTGCTCGATCGCCGCCGTAACGTGGTCGGCCGCGGCCGGCAGCACGGTCTCGAACAAGGTGGGATCCGGAACGCCGACGAGCATCATGGTGAACTCGCCGATCCGGCCGCCCACCGCCGAACCCTCCGGAACGTCCGTGCCGGCGGCCGAACCGAGGTGGCGCACTTCCGCTGCGATGAACGGGACGTCGGCGTCCGGCCCGAGCTCGGCCATTAGAGCCGAGACGAAGTCCTGGTCGATCCTGTTCAGCAGCATGCCGCGGCCCCATGCCGGTCCGGGTTCGCTCGGATCGTTGTGGATCGCGCCGAGTTGCGCGACCGGCAGCGTGCCGAGCATGTCGAGATAGACGGGAGCGGCCGCGCGCAGCGGGGCGGCCAGCCGAGCGCCCTCGTCGTCGGAACCTGGAAAGGCGAAGCGCAAGCTCAGCAACCGGCGACCGCGGAACGGCTCGGGCACTTGCTCGAAGTCGGGGAATCGCACAATCGCCACGCTCGTGGTGACTTCACCGGGAGCGTCGGCAGTCCACTCGACCCACACGCGCAGCACGTCTTCGATGTGCTCGGCTTCGAAGAACAACGAGCCGGCGTAGAGGCTGGCGAGTTCGACGAGCCGGATCCGAGCCTCGGTGACGACGCCGAGACCTCCCTTGCCGCCACGCAGCGCCCAGAGCAGGTCGACGTTGTCGTCGGCGCTGGCCTCGAGCACCGAACCGTCTGCGGTGACCACTCGCGCGCCCATCAAGTAGTCCGACGAGAAACCGTGGCTGCGAACGAGGGGACCGAGTCCTCCGCCGAGCAAGTATCCGACCACGCCGACGTCGAGCGAGGAACCCGGGATGGGGGCCAGGGAGTGTTCGGCGGCCGCCGCAACCACGTCGCGCCAGCACGTGCCTGCGCCCACGGTCGCCGTCTTCGTCGCCGGGTCGATGGCCACCCGGTCCATGCGTCGTGTCGTTACGAGCATTCCGTCGGTCACCGGCACGTGCGCACCGTGGCCGGTCGCCTGCACGCGCACGGGTAGTCCGTTCTGCTGCGCGTAGCGCACCGCCTCCACCACGTCGGATTCGCTCGCGGCACCCACGACGACATCGGGAGTGTTCACGACGGCCGTATTGAAGCACGAGACCTCGTCGGCGAATCCCGGATCGCCGGCAACAAGTACTGGACCGCCCACGCGGTCTGCCAAGGCTTTAAGCATGGGGGCGATGCTAGCGTCCATCGGCCACGTACGGGAGTCGAACCTGACACTTTGTGGAGTCCCGAACCACGGATGCTCGTCTGCACGGCCACTGAATGGCCGCTGAACCCCTGCCAGTCGGGCGCTGAACCCCTGCCGGTCCGGGTCGCGGCGGACTAGCCTGGAGCCGTGCCTGGGTTGACGCCGGAGTTGCTCGAACGAATCCGTTCCCGTGCGGCCGACTACGACCGCCGGAACGCGTTCTTCTTCGAAGACCTCGAAGAACTGCGCGCTGCCGGCTACTTGCAGCCGATGCCGCTTCTTGAAACCGCCCGAAATCAGCGTCTGCTCGCCGCTTATGCACCGGCGACCGCGCTTGGGATCAACATGCATCACGTGATCGTCGGCATCGCGCGAGTGCTCGCCGAACGCGGCGACGACAGTCTCGAGTGGGTTCTCGCGGAGGCCGCTGCGGGGGAGCTGTTCGCGTTCGGCAACAGCGAGCCGGGCAACGACCTCGTGATGTTCGATTCGCTGACTACTGCGGAGCCGCAGCCCGACGGATCGTATTCGTTCACCGGCACCAAGATCTTCACCTCGCTCTCCCCCGCCTGGACGAGACTGGGCATTTTCGGCCGCGACGGCGACCGACTGGTGCACGGATTCATCACCCGCGACACTCCGGGCTGGCGCTCGCTCGACGACTGGGACGCGCTGGGCATGCGCGCCACCCAGAGTCACACGACCGTGCTCGAAGGCGTACGGGTTCCCGCAGAGCGGATCTCGCGCATCCTGCCGGTCGGCCCGAGCGCCGACCCCTACATCTTCGGTCTGTTCGCGAGTTTCCTGCTGCTCATCTCGGCCGTGTACGCGGGCATCGCCGACCGGGCCCTGGAACTGGCTATCGAGGCGATCGAACGGCGCACTTCGCTAAAGAACGAGGGTAAGCCGTATTCGAAGGACCCCGATATCCGCTGGCGGCTGGCGGATGCGGCGATCGCCCTCGACGCGCTCGCGCCTCAACTCGACACGCTCGCCGCCGACGTGGATGGGCTTGCGGACCGCGGCGGGGATTGGTTCCGTCAGCTCACCGGGGCGAAGCACCGCGCTACCGAGACCGCTCGGTATGTCGTGGACCAGGCCACTCGACTGGCCGGCGGAGGCGGCTACCGCAATTCCGAGGAGCTCTCCCGCTTGCAGCGCGACGTGCTCGCCGGGGTCTACCACCCTTCCGACGCCGAGTCGGTGCATTCCACGGTTGCGGCGGCTCTGCTCGGTCCGCTCGACTAGCCGTACTTCGTCGTGCGAACGATCGCACCAAGCCTTGCCGCGGCGCGCGCGACTCCGGCAAGCGGCGAGCAGTGGTCGGTGAACGGGCTGGGTCGAGCAGGTCGCAGTGGCTCCGGTCCCCGGCGCCGAGTGCTGGCCGGCCGCGCGCCTCAGCGTCGGCCGTCGGTCAATTGCGTGACGGTGAGCTGGCCCGTGGCGGCGCTGACCTCGGAAACGGGGTAGGTGCGCACCGTCAACCGGCTCTTGGCGGTCCGGTCGTAGACGAGTCGCAGGCCCCGGTAGCGGGCTGCCCATGCGATCGCGCCGACAGCGGAGAGGAGCCCGGCGATCGCGGCGACGCCGAGCGCCCAGCGCGGGCCGAAGGCATCCGCAACGGCTCCGACGAGCGGTGCTCCGAACGGGGTGCCGCCGAGAAAGACTGCCATGTACAAAGACATCACTCGGCCCCGTAGCGGCCCGGGAGTCGTGGTCTGCACGTACGCGTTCGCGCTCGTCATGAGGGTTAGCGAACTCAACCCGACCGCCACAAGGCAAGCGGCGAAGATCTCGAAAGTGGGTGCGAAGGCGGCGGCGCCGCAACTCAGACCGAATCCGCCCGCAGCGAGCGCGATCATGCGCAATCGCGGGTGCTCTCGTCTGGCCGCGAGCAGTGCGCCTGCGAGCGAACCGATCGCCATGACCGAGGAAAGCAGTCCGAAGTCGGCTGCGCCACGCCCGAATTCGGTCGTTGCCATGGTCGAGGTGAAGATCCCGAAGTTGAAGCCGAACATGCCGATGACGAGGATCACGAGCAGTACGAGCACGATGTCTGGACGCTTCCGCACGTATCGCAGGCCCGCGCGGAATCTGCCTTTCGCGCGACTTGTGCGGTGGGTGGGGGTGAGCTCGTCCTTGCGCAGCACTAGCAGCGCGGAGATCACCGCGGCGTAGGTGATCGCGTTGATGCCGAGCACCCAGCCGGTGCCGATGATCGCGATGAGCACGCCCGCGATCGCCGGCCCTGCGAGACGTGCGCCGTGGAACGATGCGGAATTCAGGGCGACGGCGTTGGGGATGTTCCGCTCTGAGACGAGGTCGCCGACGAAGGCCTGCCGGCTGGGCGCGTCGAAGGAGGCGACCACACCGAGTAGTCCCGCGAGCACGTACACGTGCCAGAGTTCGATGGTCCCGGTGAGCACGAGCGTGGCGAAGATGAAACAAAGCACCGCGGATGAACTCTGGGTGGCGACCAGCAGCCGTCTTCGGTCGAAGTGGTCGGCGACGACCCCGGCGAGCGGGAAGAGCAGCAATTGCGGGGCGAATTGCAGCCCGAGCGTGATACCGACCGCTATGGCGTCGTAGTCGGTGAGTTCGGTGAGCACGAGCCAGTCTTGTGCCGTGCGTTGCATCCACGTGCCGATGTTCGACACGAGTCCGCCGATGAACCAGAGCCGGTAGTTGAAGATGCCGAGGGAATGGAAGACGGATCTCATTGCTTGGCGAGTTCGCGCAGCACCGGCGCGGCGGCGAAGAGCAATCGATGTTGCTCGGCGGTGAGGTTCTCGAGCGTGCGGACGAACCAGGCTTCCCGTCGGCTGCGGGTCTCGGCGGCGATTTTCCTGCCCCGTTCGGTGAGCACTAGATGCACTTTTCGGCCGTCGTCGGCGGACGGGTTCCGGTCGACGTAGCCGGCTGCTACGAGCGAGTTGACCGTGCGGTTCATCGAAGGAGGGGTCACGCGTTCGCGCTCGCTGAGTTCGGTGAGGGTCAGGGTGTCGTGGGCGAGCGTGCCGATGACGGATAGTTGCGAGTCGGTCAGAGCGGTATCGCTGCGCTCGGCACGGATGCGGCGGGCGAGCCGGATGATCGCGATTCGCAGGTCGTGCGCCTGCACGGGGTCTGTGACTGTTCCCGGCGACGCCGGATCCGGGCCCGGGTCGCGCCGGACCGGAGTCTCTTGGTCCGCTGAAGTCATAATTAGTTAGTCTAGCAAATTAGCGGGGCTAAGAATCGCTGTTCCTGAGGGAAGCGCAACACTAAGCTGGGCAGGACGAAACGAGACTCATGCCCAAGTTCACAGCAGCCCGAAGCGATCACACCTTTGTCGACGAGCACGACGTCACCGTGCACTATTACGTGTGGCGGGCGGGCCGGCCGAAAGCGATCGTGCAACTCGCGCACGGATTGGGCGAGTACGCCGCCCGCTACGAAGAAGTTGCCCAGGCGCTCGTAGCGGCCGGCTATACCGTCTACGCCGACGACCACCGCGGGCACGGGCGCACCGGACTCGAGCAATGGGACGGCGATCGCTCGAAGCTCGGCAGGCTCGGCGAAGGGGGATTAGCTGCCGCGACGGCAGCGGTGCACCAGTTCACCGGAATCATTCGCGCGGAGCATCCCGCGCTGCCGATCGTGCTGCTCGGGCACAGCTGGGGCTCGCTCATGGCTCAGAAGATCGTCGCCCGGCACGCGGATGAGTACGCGGCACTCGTGCTCACCGGGACGGCGTACCGGATGCCCGGGTACATGAACGCGGGCGATCTGAACAAGCCCTTCAAGCATCTGGGCAACACCGGCTTCGAGTGGCTCAGCCGCGACAAGGCCGTCGCCAAGGCGTTCCTGGAAGACCCGCTGACCTTCTACGCGGATGTGCTCAAGCTCTTCGGCGTGCTCGACGGACTGCGGCTGTTCGGACGGCCCGGTCCGCTCGCCAAGGACCTGCCGATCCTGATCATGGTCGGCAGCGAGGATTCGCTCGGCGGCGAGCGCAGTGCGCTCAAGCTCGCCGAGGCATACGCCAAGCGCAGCGGCGTGACCGACATCAAGGCGATCGCGTACCCGGGTGGACGCCACGAGGTCTTCAACGAAACCAATCGCAGCGAAGTAGTCGACGATCTGATCACCTGGCTCGACGAGCGCATACCCTGAGCGAACGAAGCTTGGGGGTTCCGCAGCAATTGCGGTGCATGTGGCGTAGATTCGGAAGCGACACCGGGCGCGCCCACCTAGCGGAGGGACCAACGCCCGGTGTCTCTCGTTTGCCGACGGCGAGGCCTTGAGCGCCCGGCAACGGCTTGCTCGCAGATACGCGCCCGATTGAGAAGTCTTCACGGGGGTATTGACACCCGAACGGGTGTCAAGCGAAAGTAGATACCGAGAATCGCGGTGGGAGCGCTCTCACAGCTCGGTGAAGGGCTCCTGCCACGGTGCAGGAGTCCCCCGCCGGCCGTATGCGACCGGCCTCGAAACCGGAAGAGAGAACTCGATGACTCGGAACTCGACGATGAGACGAGCAAGTGCGGTGCTCGCCGCGACCGCGCTGACGATCGGCGGCGTGGCCGTCGCGCAGCCGGCGGCTGCCGCGAACGACGTGCTCGGTCCAGGAACCGAACTTTTCGTGAACCCGGAGAGCAGCAGCCTCGTCGCGGCCGCCGGGCTCACCGGGCAAGCGCGATCCGACGCGCAATTGCTCGGCTCGTTCCCATCCGCCAATTGGTTCACCGCGGGCACGCCCGCCGAAGTGACCCAGTCCGCCGCGGACATCGTGGCCACCGCGAGCGCCGACGGCTCCGTTCCCGTGCTCGTCGCCTACAACCTGCCGTTCCGGGATTGTGCACAGTACTCGGCCGGAGGCGCGACGAGCGTCGCCGAATATGAGGCCTGGATCGATGCCCTCGCGGCGGGAATCGGGGATGGCGAGGCAGTCGTGATCCTTGAACCAGACGGTCTCGGGATCATCCCGCACTACGTCGACCTCAACGGCAACCCGGAGTGGTGCCAGCCGGCCGAGGCGGACCCGGCAACAGCGGCCGACGAGCGCTTCGAGATGCTGAACCATGCGGTCGACCAGCTCACGGCGCTGCCGAACACTGCGGTGTATCTGGACGGCACGCACAGCAATTGGCTGAGCGTGGGCGACGCCGCCAACAGGCTGATCCGGGCCGGTGTCGAGCAAGCCGATGGCTTCTTTCTCAACGCCTCGAACTATGTCGCAACCGAGCGGCTCGAGAAATACGGAACCTGGATCTCGGAGTGCATCCACCTGACCCAGAACAGTTGGTGGCAAGCGGCATGGTGCGGCAGTCAGTATTACCCGGCCAATCCCAGCGACTTCTCCACCTGGAGTCTCACGGATGCCGCCTACGACCAGGCCTACGCTGACACAGGCCTGACGCGCAACGCCGCCGAGCAACCCCACTTCGTGATCGACACGAGCCGCAACGGGCAGGGGCCGTGGACTCCTCCCGCAGGCGTCTACTCGGACCCCGAAGACTGGTGCAATCCGCCCGACCGCGGCCTGGGCCTGCGGCCCACGACCCAGACCGGCAGCGAACTGATCGACGCGTACTTGTGGATCAAGGTGCCCGGGGAATCGGACGGACGATGCTTCCGCGGTACGAGCGGTCCCGAAGATCCGGAGCGCGGAATCGTCGACCCGGAGGCGGGCCAATGGTTCCCCGAGCAGGCTCGGGAGCTCATCGAGTTCGCCGAGCCGCCCGTCGAGACGCCGGTGTGCCGCGTGACGTATACGGTTCACGGTTCGTGGCCGGCAGGGTTCAACACGCAGTTGTGGATCGAGAACACCGGCAGCGAGCCGATCGACGGCTGGGAGTTGCGCTGGGCGTTCCGCGGTGCCGAGCGGGTCGATCACTTGTGGAGCGGAGACGCGGTGCAGACCGGACCCTACGTGAGCGTCGGCAACCTGGATTGGAACGAGAAGATCAAGCCGGGCAAGCGGATCACGCTCGGCTTCATCGGCGATAGGAACGGGTCCGATCCGCAGTCACCGCTCCTGTTCACCCTCAACGGCGCCCCGTGCACCTCGTGATCTGATCCGGTCCATGGCGCCATATTCGCAATCTTGTGCGGAGCCTCGCGCGCATCTGGCAATATGGCGCCATGTTCCGGGCGGCTAGCCTGGGGGAGCAGGATCGGAGGCAAGGTGCACGGCGAGTTCAAGGTGCCCGGCGGAAAGCTCGTCGTAGTCGATCTCGACGTCGAACAGGAACGCATCGCGAACTTCCGGCTGGCCGGTGACTTCTTTCTGGAGCCAGACAGTGCGCTCGAGACGATCAACGCGGCCGTCAACGGGATGCCGGCCAACAGCGATGCGAAGGCGATCGCCGAGCGGATCCGCGATGCACTGTCCGCGGACGTCGCGATGCTCGGCTTCTCGCCGGAAGCGGTCGCCACTGCCATCCGACGGGCGCTCTCGAGCGCGAAGGGGTTCGGTGACTTCGAGTGGCGCCTCGTTCGAGGCGCACCGTATCCGCCCCGGCTGCACCTTGCACTGGACCAGGTGCTCACCGAAGAGGTCGGCGCGGGCCGGCGCGGACCGACCCTGCGGTTCTGGGAGTGGAATTCGCCCGCAGTCGTCATCGGCAGCTTCCAGTCGCTGCGAAACGAGGTCGACCTCGAGAACGCGAAGAAGTACGGGTTCGAGGTGATCCGGCGCATCAGCGGCGGCGGCGCGATGTTCATGGATGCCGGCGCGATTATCACCTACTCGCTCTACGCCCCGATCGAACTGGTGCAAGGCATGACCTTCGCCGACTCGTACGCGTTCCTCGACGAATGGGTCATTGCCGGCCTGAATTCGCTCGGCATCGAGGCCTTCTACCAGCCGCTCAACGACATCACGAGCACCAAGGGCAAGATCGGCGGCGCAGCGCAGAAGCGCATCGGCAGCGGTGCGGTACTGCACCACGCGACGATGAGCTACGACGTGGATGCGGAACGCATGACCGAAGTGCTGCGCATCGGACGGGAGAAGCTCAGCGACAAGGGTACGACGAGCGCCGCCAAGAGAGTCGACCCGCTGCGCAGCCAGACCGGGCTCCCACGGCAGGAGATCATCGAGCGACTGATCGCAACCTTCGATTCCATGTACGGGCTGACTCCCGACGAGATCACCGCCGAGGAACTCGCGCGAGCGGAGCAACTGGTTACCGAGAAGTTCGCCACCGACGAGTGGCTGTACCGGGTGCCCTGACCGCTCAGGCCCAGGCGGTTGCAACCGCGTGGCCGGGCGAAGCCCACGCTCACTCGCGCGTGCGTGGCGATCGCAGACGCGATGAAAGTCGTCGTCGACGGCTAACGCCGGGTGAGCTCCGCGTATTCGGGATGCTCGTCGATCCAAGCCGCCGCGAAAGGGCAAACCGGATCGACCCGATAGTGGGTGTTGTCGCGCAAATGGTCGAGAGCTCCCTGCACGAGTCGACCGCCGAGGCCCGCGTGCCTGCGTCGCGGATCGATCTCGGTATGGGTCAAATGCATGGTGTCCCCCGTGATGCGGTAGTCGATGAGACCCACCAATTCGTCGCCGTCGTTCAGCGTGAATCGACTCGCATCCGGCTCGTGGATAACCTGCATCCGTCTCACGTTAGGCACGCTTCCTGAGTTTTCGCGCACCGGCGACGTCGACCCGGCCCAGGCTCGGATCAGGAAGACTCCCGCACGATCAATTGCGTGGGCAGCAGCGTGAGCCGCTCCACCTCTTCGCCGGCGATGAGCCGCACGAGCAGGTCGGCCATGGTCATGCCCTGCTCGACGGAAGGCTGTTCGACTGTCGTGAGGTGCGGGATCGACGACGTCGCGAAGAAGTTGTTGTCGAAACCGACGACGGCGACGTCCTCTGGAATCCGAAGGCCGCGCTCTTTGAGCACGTTGACCGCGCCAGAGGCCATCTGGTCGCTCGCTGCGAAGATCGCATCGAAGCCGTCGGCGCGGTCGAGCAGCCGGCGCGTCGCCTCCATTCCGCCGACAGGGGTGAAGTCGCCGTCTTCGACGAGGTCGGTGGCAAGGCCGGCCTCCTCGAGCGCGAGCCGCCAGCCGGCAAGCCGGTCTTGTGCCGCCCCCATAGTCTGCCGGCCGGCGATGTGTGCGATGCGCGTTCGGCCGCGGTCGATCAAATGCCGGGTCACCATCTTGGCGGCACCCACGTTGTCCACGTCGACTACGTAGGCGTCGTCGCCCTCCTGGCTCATCGGCCGGCCGCCGAACACCACGGGCAACCGGCCGGCGAGCTGCTTGTAGGAGCGGTCGTTCGTGTGGTGCGAGAGGATTAGCGCGCCGTCGACGTTCCCGCCCTGCAGATAGCGCCGGGTCTTGTCGGGATCGGTTTCGGATGCGACGAGCAGCGTGAGCGTGTAGTCGGTGCGCGAGAGACCGACCGCGGCTCCTTGCACAACCGAGGCAAAGAAGGGGTCGGCGAAGAATCGTGCGGTGTCTTCGGGGATGACCAGTGCGAGAGATTGCGTCCGTCTGCTGGCCAGCGATCTGGCCGCGCGATTGGGTACATAGCCGAGCTTGCGAATCGCAGCGTTGACCGCCTCGACCGCCTCTGGCGTGACCTTCGGCGAGTCGTTGACCACGCGAGAGACCGTCGACCTCGAGACACCCGCGAGCGCCGCGACCATCTCAAGGGTCGGCGGCGGGTTGAGCTCGGTGGTCACGGACGGATCCCCCCTTCTGGCCGAGTTCCCGTTCTCACGTCTTCGAGTCGAGCGACGCGGGCACGCGCGATTGCGAAATGATTCGCGCGTACTCGTGCCCCGAGTCCTTGATGATCCTCTCCTGGGTCTGATAGTCGACCCGGACTATGCCGAAACGCTTGTTGTATCCCCATGCCCACTCGAAATTGTCCAGCAGAGACCAGACGAAGTAGCCACGGACGTCTGCGCCTTCCGCAATGGCTTGCGCGACCGCCTCGACGTGCAGCTTGATGTACGCGACCCGTTGCGGGTCGTGAACTTGACCTTCGTCCGAGACTTCGTCGTCGTAAGCCGCCCCGTTCTCGGTAACGTAAAGCGGCGGCAGGCTGGGGTATTCGTGGCCCAGCCGTACGAGCAGTGTACGCAATCCGTCTGGGTTGACCTCCCAGTCCATGGAGGTGCGCGGAAGACCCCGGCTGGGGAAGGTGAGGAATTCCGAGCCCACGAACGGGGAGGACTTCGGACGCGATGTCGGCTGTTCCGTCGGCCTCGTGCCGGGCGCGAGCGGGTGACCGCTCACATTGTCGTCGTGATAGTGGTTGACGCCTAGGAAGTCGATGGGTGCGGCGATGGTCTCAAGATCGCCGGGCTCGATGAGCTCTTCGAACCGGTGCTCGCGCACATCGTCGAACAACTCGGCGGGGTACGAGCCGAGCAGGATCGGCTCTAGGAACGCGCGGTTCCAGAGCGTGTCGAGCCTGCGCGCGGCCTCGACGTCGACCTCGTCTTGGGGGTCGTTCGGTATTGCATTGGTGAGGTTGAGCGTGATTCCGAGGTGCTGGGCACCGCGCTCCCGCAACGCCCTGGTCGCCAGGCCGTGTGCGAGGTGCTGGTGGTGCAGCGCAGCCAACGCGGCCCGTGGCTCTTGCCGGCCGGGAGCGTGCTCGCCGCCCGCATAGCCGATGAGCGAGGAGCACAACGGCTCGTTGAACGTCGTCCAGTGCGCGACTCGGTCGCCCAGTCGTTCGTACACGGCGATCGCGTATTCGGCGAACCTGCTTGCGGTGTCTCGATTGGCCCATCCGCCTTGCTCTTCGAGGGCTTGCGGGAGATCCCAGTGATAGAGGGTGAGCCACGGCAGGATTCCTGCCTCGAGCAACTCATCGACCAGCCGCGAGTAGAAGTCGAGGCCGGCCGGATTTATCTCGCGGTCGCCGGGCTTGATCCGCGCCCAGCTCGTCGAGAACCGGTAGGAGTCCAGGCCGAGCTGCTTCATCAGGGCGACGTCTTGCGGCATCCGGTGATAGTGGTCGACGGCGACCTCGGGTGTGTCGCCGCCGGCCACTGCGTCTGGTACGCGAGCGAATGCATCCCAGATCGAATCCTCTTTGCCGTCCTCGTGGGCAGCGCCTTCGATCTGAGCGGCCGCCGTAGCCGAGCCCCAGATGAAGCCCGGCGGGAAGCTGTGTTCGATCAAGCCTTCACCGCTCCTTGCATGATTCCCGAGATGAGTTGCTTTCCGGCGACGATGAAGAGGATCAGCAGCGGGATCGTCGCCAGGATCGCGCCGGTCAGCACTATCGAGTAGTCGATGTAGTACCCCGATTGCAGCTGGCTTAACGCAGTCTGCAGGGTCGGGTTGCTCGGGCTGAGCACGATGACCGGCCAGAGGTAGTCGGTCCACGCGAGCATGAACGTGAACAAACCCAGGATCGCCATCGCGGGACGCGCGGCCGGCACGGCCACGTTCAAGAAGGTGCGAATCTGGTTAGCGCCGTCGACGCGAGCCGCTTCGATGAGTTCGTCCGGGATCACGTCGACGAGGTACTGCCGCATGAAGAACACGCCGAACGCGGTCACGAGCATCGGCACGATGACCGCTCCGAGCTCTCCCGTCCAGCCCAGCTCGCGCATCACGATGAACAGCGGGATGATGCCCAACTGGGTCGGGATGGCCATCGTCGCGATGACGAAGACCATGAGCCCGTCGCGCCCGCGGAAGCGCAGCTTGGCGAAGGCGTACCCGGCCAGGGTCGAGAAGGTCACGACCGAGATGGTGATGACCGAGGACACGAGGATGCTGTTCCACAGCGCGAGCCAGAACGGAATCGCATCGAGCACCCGGGCCGAATTGGCCAGGAAATTGCCGCCCGGGATGAGCGGCAGGGTCTCGCCGCGGGTGGCGTTCGTGCCGCTTGCGACGACGAAGCTCCACCAGAGCGGGTAGGCGAAGCCGAGCAGGGTCGCGACCAGCAGCCCGTAGCCGAGGAATCCCGGCCGCGAGCCGATGCCGGCTCCGCTGCCCTTGCGTCCGACGCGGGCGGGCCTGAGCGGAAACGCTCTCGCCTGTGTCATCTGGCTCATGCTTTCGCCCCTTCCTTCGCCTTCTTCGCGGCGAGGCGCCGCAGCTTGCGGTTGCTCTGGATCTTCATCTCGGCGGTGGCGATCTGCTTGGAGATGAAGAAGTTGACCAGGCCGAAAGCGACGATGAGCAGGAACAGCAGCCAAGCCACCGCTGCTGCTTCCCCGAAGTTCCGGCGGAAGAATGCCATCTCCCACAGATAGAGAACGGTGGTCTGGAACTGCCGTTGCGCGCCGCCGATGCCGCCGGCGTTCGATACGTCGAACAAGCGGGGCTCGGCGAAGATCTGCAGGCCCCCGATGGTCGCGGTGATGATCACGAAGATCAGGGTGGGCCGGATGCTCGGGATGGTGATCGAGAAGAACCTGCGCACGCCGCTCGCACCGTCGATAGCGGCCGATTCGTGGAGATCCCGCGGTACTGCTTGCATTGCGGCGAGCAGGATCAGGGTGTTGTAGCCGGTCCACCGCCAGTTGACCATCGTTGCGATCGCCACATGGCTTGCGAAGACGTTGTGCTTCCACTCCACGGGACCTAGGCCGAATACGCCCAGCAGGTTGTTGGCCAGTCCCGAGTCCTCCTGGAACACGTTCGAGAAGATGAGCGCGGCCGCGACCGGGGTGACGACGTAGGGCAACAGCACGCTCATCCGCCAGAAGGTCTTGGCTTTGAGGTTGTGGTCCAGGACCGCGGCGAGCGCAAGGGCCATCGCGAGCTGCGGGATCGCCGAGAGCAGGAAGATGCTGAGCGTGTTGAAGATCGAGTTCCAGAAGAAGGGAGCGCTGAGCGTGTCTGCGAAGTTTTCGAGGCCGACGAATTCGCCCTGCCCTTTGAGCAGGTCCCATTCGTGCAACGAGACCACGAATGTGTAGAACAGCGGGAAGAGGCCGATCAGGCCGAAGAGCAGGAAGAACGGCGAGATGTAGAAGTACGGCGAAGCCTTGACGTCGAATCGGCCGAGTCGCTGCCGCCAGGTCAATTGCATCGCGGCTCGCGGGCCGGGACGCCCACTGTCCGCTTGTGCCTCGGACACCGAATCAATCGGCCGGTTGATCGTGGATGACATTGGCTTGGTTTCTGTCGGAAGAAGCGTTTTGGTGAAGGTAAAGAATGGGCCCCCGGGTTCGGGTCACCGGGGGCCCATGGTGTTGGCCTCAGTTACCCGTCGATGACCAACTCGTTCAGGAGGTCGATGGCTTGCTGCCAAGCCTCGTCTCCAGTGGCCTCGCCGCGCTCAAGCGACTGCAGGGCCGGTCCGAAGACGTTCTCCTGGATGAGCGAGTCCTGCGGACCCTTGAACTGAGCGACCACGCCCTCGGCACGAGAGGCGAGGATCGAACCAGCAGGAGCGCCGTTGAAGAACTCGTTCGGCGTTGCTTCCGCGGCGAGCGACTCCTGAGCGGCGATCGTGCTCGGGAAGACCCCGGCGACCTCGAATGCAGCGAGCTGCTGGTCAGCCTCGGTCAGCCACGAAGCCAGCGCAGCGGCCTCCTCCGGGTGCTCCGAAGTAGCGGCAACGGCAAGGAACGAACCGCCCCAGTTGCCGTATCCGCCCGGGAACACGTCGGCGAAGTCCCAACCGGTGCTGGCGTCGCCGCCACCGGCCTCAACCTGGCCCTTCACGACGCCGAGCATCCAGCCCGGGCACATGAAGGTCGCGAAGGTCCCGTCGACGAACGACTGTCCGGCGTTCCAGTCCCAAGCGGCCTGTGCAGCCGAGAGCCCGTCGTTCGACGCGGCCACGATCAGTTCCCAACGGTCCTGCAGTGCGGCGTTGCCTTCGACGTTGAGCTCACCGTCGGCGGTGTAGTAGCCCTCATCGAGCTGG
Source organism: uncultured Diaminobutyricimonas sp. (assembly GCA_964427465.1). Taxonomy (GTDB): domain Bacteria; phylum Actinomycetota; class Actinomycetes; order Actinomycetales; family Microbacteriaceae; genus Diaminobutyricimonas. The sequence goes on along the minus strand of CAYRUW010000001.1, from coordinate 1,649 downwards.
TTGACCATCGAGTTCCAGACGAAACCGTTGTGGTCGTACCACGCCTTGCCAGTGGCCTCGTGGTACTGACGACCGATGTCGAAGAACTGCTCCCAGGTCGCGTTGTCGCCGCCGAAGAGTTCGGCGACCTCGTCGCGGTCGCTGGGAAGGCCGGCTGCCTCGAACGCGGGGCCGTTGTAGCAGAGCCCCATCGGTCCGACGTCGGTGCCGTAGCCGATCACGCGACCTTCCGGGTCGGTCGCCTGGTCGTACTTCCACTGCACCCAGTCGCTCGCACGGTCTTCGATGCCGTAGTCCCGCAGGTCCACGAACTGGTCGGAGACCTCCATGATGGCACCGAGCCAGCCTTCTTCGATCGCGACGACGTCGGAAAGGCCCGAGCCCGCTGCGATCTTGGTGAAGGTGTCGGTACGAGCGTTGCCACCGGTGTCGATGTTGGTGGCCTCGATGGTGATGTTCGGGTTCTCTTCCATGTACTGGTCGTACAGGCCTTCGTCGTAACCCATTGTTCCGAAGGTGGTGATGGTGAGGGTGATTTCCTCGCCGCCCGCGCCGCTTCCGGTGTCCGTAGTACATCCGGATGCGACTAGAGCGAACGCAGCCGCGCCGGCTACGGCGGCGACTGCGGTGGTGTCTCGTGAAAGCTTCACGGTTCACTCCTTTGTGTGCTCTGATGTGGGCGCATGAGAGCGCTCACATCGAGTGGGTGAGAGCGCTCTCACGCGATGCAGAAAACACTAGGGGCATGATTCTCGCGATGTCAACAACTTGTCGGTAACGGTTGTGAAAACGCCTGGTCAGGGGCCGAAAAAAAGTTTGAGAGCGCTCCCATAGCCGTGCCTTTCGGCTCACCATCGCGGTCTAGGGGTATCCTCGCCGAGTGCCGAAACGTATCCGATCCGCGATGTTCGTCGCGCTCGCATCCGCTGCGGTCGTCGCCCTCGCCGGATGCGCGCCGGAATTGGAGAACCCGATGCCGGCAACGGCTCCGGCGTCCGCGTCGCCCGAACCCGCCGCGACCGGCATACCGACTCCGGCACCCACTCCCACATTCGATCGGAGTGCGCGTTCGATCGACGATCCGGAGAGCATCTGGGTCGTGTCGAACAAGCTGCGTCCGCTGAATCCGGTGGAGTACCGACCGGCCGACCTCGTCGAGGCCGCGGTCCCGCACGTGTACACACCGTTGCTACGGAAGCCGGCGGCGGATGCCGTGGTCGAGTTGTTCGACGCCGCCAGGGCGGAGGCGGGGCTCAAGCTGCAATCGCAGAGCGCCTTCCGCAGCTATGAGACGCAGGTGAGCGTCTACAACACCTACGTGGCGAACCACGGGCAGGCCCGGGCCGACATCTCTAGCGCGAGGCCCGGCCACAGCGAGCACCAGACCGGGCTGACGCTCGACATCTCGTCGGTACCCGCCCAGTGCACGCTCGACGCCTGCTTCGGCGACACGCCCCACGGCAAGTGGCTCGCCGAGAACTCGTGGCGCTTCGGGTTCGTCTTGCGCTACCCGGAGGGGATGACGGATGTGACCGGCTTCAAGTACGAGCCGTGGCACTTCCGGTACGTCGGAGTGGAGCTCGCGACCGAGCTCCACGAGCAGGGCATCTCAACTCTCGAGGAATTCTTCGGACTGCCGCCGGCGCCGA